>JAADFU010000187.1 GCA_013152715.1 Calditrichota bacterium | reverse complement strand
GGGCTCAACATCAATTTATCATTTTGAGAAATTGTAACTAAAAATATAAGACAATCCGCTAAAATTAGCAAGGAAATTTTTAATCTTTCACATATTGATAAAGAACACCGACGACCGATGTTACAAGCCTTCTCAGCGCAACCGTTGCCTTAATGGGATAAATTTCGTGTTTCTGAAGGATGTTTTTTCCATCAACTAAAATGATATTCGCTTCCAGCGATTCATTCCGCACAACGTGGAGAAACAGCACTAAATTCGCTTTTGTTTTTCGAGCTAATGTCTCGAAATTGTATTTTATCCCGGCTTCGTCAGTAAATGCCGTCGCCGCATCATTGGTTAAATCCAGTTCGAAAAAGCTTGTCATGTCGGAAATTTTTGAAAAAACAAATCCGGCAACATTAATTTCTTGGCCGCTGCTATTTTTTAACAGATTGGAAATTATCTTTCCTTCGGCGCCGATTTCGATGGTCGCAAGTTTGACATTTTTCCGCCGCAAGCTGTCAATGACGATTTTCTCCAGCGTGTCATTATCATAGCCCCAGATGAATTTTCCGGCTTTTTCACGAATGACATTTTCGACTGCAGAAATTTTCCTCTGACATTCCGCAACATCCGCGCCCAGGGCTGTTAACCGAACGTCTACTCTTCCCATTTGCGGCAAGAAGGCGATTTTGCACGCTTTTTCCAACTCTTCGACATTCCCGAGACCAGCAAACAACGTCGATTCCGGAATGCCGATGGTGTGAATTACGCGCTTCAAAATCACTTTTGTCTGCCGTTTTTTCAACACGGGCACGATGGAATCAGTGACGATTTGCTCCATTTCCACAGGCACGCCAGGCAATACAAAAAACAGCTTTTTTCCCTTCTCAAAGAGCAATGCCGGCGCCGTGCCGATCTCATTACCGACAATTTTGGCATTATCGGGAACGTAAGCCTGCTGCTCATTGCAGCGCGACATGGGCAAATTTCTCTGGCGAAACCGCTCACGCAGTTTCTGCAAAATTTTTTCATTGAAGACTAATTTGCCGTCAAAATAGCGGACAAAAACATTTTTCGTAATATCATCATGCGTGGGGCCAAGGCCGCCAGTAGTGATGATCACGTTAGCCCGATTTTCCGCTCGCTCCAAACTGCAAAAAATTTCATCTTCCACATCGCCAACGGTCGTGATCCAGCGAACTTCCACGCCGGCGTCCGACAATTTCCGTGCGATGAAAGATGCGTTGGTGTTGATCGTTTCTCCGCCGAGCAGCTCGTTGCCGATGGAGATAATTTCCGCTACCATTTTTTGCCTGCAAAATTTTACTGATAATTTTTGAACAGCAGAGTTCTTAAATTAGATTTCAATCCATATTTTTAGATTCAAACTTGCGCTAAGCTATCTCAAAAACAGCAGCGCGATTCTCAAAATAACATTTGCAATAATGCCGGCGACAACATCGTCCATCATGATGCCCCACCCGCCGGGCAATTTCTCAAACTGTTTGACGGGAAATGGTTTTAAAATATCAAAAATTCGGAATAAAATTAGCGCCGCCAAAACCCAGGGCCATTGCTTGCCCATACCGAACAGCGCAAACAGCACCCCGGCGACTTCATCCAGCACAATAATTCCCGGATCGTGGGCATTGCTATCGCCTGACTTTTGCTGAAATTCTTTTTCTGTGATCGAGGATAAACCTACGCCAATGAGAGTGATTGCAATTAACGCCAAAAACCAAACGAGACCGCCGCTGGGTAAAAAATACCAGTAAATAATCGTAGCGGCGATGGCGCCCATGGTGCCTGGCGCGAATGGCGAATGGCCGATACCGAAAAAAGTTGAGAAAACATGCGCCGCAAAAGCTTTCATTGAACATGCTCCTTTTAGTCGTTCTTTTCCATCCTGCCAGTCAATCTTCTTTATCGAGATTGCAGAGCAATGTGTTTCGTTGTATCAAATTAAAAAATTCTAATCTGAGTATTTGCCAACAGGCGATTTTATGTCTCAAAGTAATTTTCAAGTCCATTGAATTAAGATTGGGAGTCGGAAGGCACAAACAGTCGATAAAATGCTTTCAGGAGAGAGCTCAGGTGAGTCTTGTTGTAAAAAAAATATTTGACGCCGGTGTAGACAGTCAAAATGACGACAATAATCATCAATTTGTCGATAAACTCAACTTTTTTCAAATACTCGATCGCGGCAATCGTCATCCCTTTCTCTTTTGCAAATTCTTCAACCAGCAAAAAAGCGAACACCACGTACACCGCTCCCATCTGAAAAAAAGTTTTCACGCGTGCCAAATAGATTGTATTCACCGGATGCTTGCGAAACATGGCGTAAGAGCGCAAAATAGTGATGAGAAAATCCCGCAGGACAATCGTCACAACCACCCACAGCTTAACATAGTCCAGCACCGTGAAAGAGATAAAAGCGGCGGAAACAAGAATTTTGTCAGCAAGCGGGTCTAAAAATTTTCCCCAAATGGTCACATAGCCATATTTTTTCGCGATATAGCCATCGTACCAATCCGTCAAACTAGCTATCACATAAACAAAAAAAGAAGCCAGTTTGTAATAAAGCCCGTCATGGAACAAAAGATACACAAAAACCGGCGTGAGTATTATACGTAGAACAGTTAATCTTGTCGGTAAATTCATTCACTCTCCCTGCGCAGCAGACTCCGATTTACCACAATAAAATCGCACTAAACCAACTCATTTTTTATAATTAAAACATCGTTCGTCCTTCGATGGCTTTCAACAAAGTGATTGCATCCGCATATTCCAAATCCGTACCGACGGGAATTCCTCTGGCGATTCGGGAAATTTTTATGCCATACGGCTTGAGCAGTTTCGCCAGGTACAACGCGGTGGCTTCTCCTTCAGCGTTGGGATTTGTCGCTAAAATGACCTCTTTCACTTCGTTACTCATGCGCCGAAGAAGTTCCTTGATTCGCAGATCATCAGGGCCAATACCGTCCAGCGGGGAAAGACTGCCGCCAAGAACATGGTAAAGACCTTTGTAATCGCCGGTCTTTTCCAGCGCCGCCACATCATTCGCTTCCTCGACCACGCAAATAATGCTGCGATCACGATTTGTGTTCGTACAAATCGGACACGGATCGGTTTCCGTGATATTGAAACAAACGGAACAATAAATCGCTTTTTCTTTCACATCTTCTAACGCCTGAGCCAACGCATGAACCTCCTCTTTCGGGAGTTTCAGTAGATAAAAAACAATCCGCTGTGCGGACTTTCTACCGATTCCCGGAAGACGAGACAATTCATCAATTGCTCGCTGCAAGGATTTGGACAAATATGGCATTTTTTGCTTTTATTTTTGAAATAGCTTTTTTCTATTCAATTAGAATGTTTTAGCGGCTGCCAGAACAAATGCAAACTCCTTGATTTTCTCAATTCTGAGCAAGCCATTCTTTTGCTTCGTCAAAAGTGGCAAACATTTTCACTAAATGCCCTTGATTGACAAAAACTGTTTCCAGGAAATAAAAATCTAAAAAGCGATCTCCGACCACCAGCGCCCGCTTGTAAGTGTAATCAACGCCCATTTGTTTCGCTTTTTCGGGCATCTTGTAAACTTCAAGCGCGCCATCGGCAAGTTTGGCTTCCAGCAAATTGTTAATAATTCGCTTGCAACCATGTTTTTTTTCAATTTTCTCAACATCGGTTGCAATTTTTTCCAGCAACGGCAAATTGAACTCCCCCGCGACAGAGACCAAAATGCAATCGCATTCCTCATCATAAGTGACAGTGTACGACAATGGACGTCCTCCGGCTACAAACTTTTTGTTGCGGGCAAACCCTGAAAATTCATCCTTCTCTCAAGCGTTAAAACCTGGAATCTTCAAGCCTTCCGGCAAATTGTTCAGAACGCCGCCGGCGATTTTATTCATTTCTTCAGAGGCCAAATCGCTTGCCTTTTCCAGCGCCAAATTCACAGCCGCTACGATTAAATCCTCTAACATCTCCCTATCATTCGTTTCAAGTAATTCCGGCTCAATTTTGATGTCGATAATTTTCTGTCGACCGTTCGCAGTCACCTCGACCATGCCACCACCAGCCGAAGCCGTCACTCTTTGGGACGCCAATTCCTGCTTAATTCTATTCATTTCTTCCTGGACTTCCTGGAATTGTTTCAACATTCCCATGATCCCTAAATTTTTCATTGAAAAACTCCTTTTTAAAAACCAATCTTCGTCTTTCGTTACCGTATGCAAAAAAAATCGAAAAGGGGAAAAATAAAAATCCTTTAGCCACATAACTGCGTGGATAATTAATACTTTGACAGCTAGGCAAAGTTCCCGCTTATTTCACAACCTCCACATCGAAAGCCTCGTCAATGTCTTTGATCAAAGGTATTTTTTGTCCCAATTTTTGTAAATAATAATTCCCATTGTCGCCATTTCCGGTTTCTGGGATTTGCCGCTCCACTTTGACAAAGGTCAGATGAGCAGCAATGCCTAAAATCCTGGAAACGATGGCCTCCACTTCTTTGAGATGCTTTTCCAAATAAGCGGCATGAAAATCATTTTCCATTCCAAAAGCGATGGTCAAGGAGCCGTTTTCCCACCTAACCGGATCGCCTTCTGCCAAAAATGAGCCGAACGCTATTTTCTCATTCTGTACTTTGTCTAAAAAACCTTCCCAATTTTTTTTGATAAATTCAATATCAATATGTTCCGCCGAAGAATGCGCGCTCGGCGGATCAAGCGATTCCGAGTCGTCGCTTGCCTCCTGGTTCGAGTCGCCGGGAGATGCGGGAACGCGCTGGCTTCCCGTCTCGTTTTTTATGATGGGAATTTTTTTCTGAGTGATTGGTGCATTTCTGACGGGCGCGGCGCCTGTCGGCCGAATTGGCGAATTGTGCGCATTCTCCGCGGAAATAGCGCCCGGAGCCTGAAGAAAGCGCTCTTTCAAAGCATCAATTCCCTGAAGCAGCGCGTCAATGCGTTCCGTTTTATTGAGCTGTATCATCTTCATGGCAATCATTTCCATAAAAATGCGCGGATTCACCGCCCACTTGATTCCGTTTTGCGCATCGGCGACAATTTGCATGAGCTGCAATAGCTCAGTATCTTCAAATTGATCAATGATTTGTAAATACCGCTGTTTGAATGTCTCGGCCGTTTCAATCGATTCCACGGAATTGGTTGCTTTGACTAGTAAAATATTTCTGAAATGTTCAGCAAGGCCGTTCAGAAATTCACCCAATCCGTAGCCATTGAAAAAAACTTTTTCCACCAAATTCAATCCTGCGGAAATGTCCTGTTTGAGAATGGCATCAGTAAACTGGAAAAATAATTCCCAGTCAATAACGCCTAAAAGATCAACAATGGCGGACATGGTAATTTTATTGCCGCAAAACGAAATCGCCTGATCCAACAGGCTCTGACTATCCCGCATGCCGCCTTCCGCTTTTTTCGCAATCAGGAATAAGGCCTCGTCTTCAATCTCTATTTTCTCTTGCTGGCAAATATATTTCAGACGCTCGACGATTTCCTTCATGGAAATTCTTTTGAAATCAAACCGTTGACAGCGAGAAATGATTGTCGCCGGAAGCTTGTGAGGCTCCGTCGTGGCAAATATGAACATCACATTTTTCGGAGGCTCTTCCAGAGTTTTCAACAGCGCGTTGAATGCGGACTTGGATAGCATGTGCACTTCGTCGATGATATAGATTTTGTATTTGTCTTTTGTAGTCGTGTAGCTGAGTTGTTCCTGCAGGCGACGCACATCATCGACGCCAGTGTTGGAGGCGCCGTCGATTTCAAAAACCGTCAGACTTCTGCCCTCGGTGATCTCTACACAGCTATCGCATTGGTTGCAGGGGTTTTCTGAAATGCCTTGATCGCAATTGACCGCTTTTGCCAAAATTCGCGCCACAGTGGTTTTTCCGATGCCACGCGGGCCGGTGAAAAGATAGGCATTGGCGAGACGCTTTTCGCGTAACGCATTTTTCAGTGTTAGCACGACGTGTTTTTGGTTCACGACATCGTCAAAAGTCTGCGGTCGCCATTTGCGGGCTAACACTAAATAAGACATGCTGCCTCCTGAGATAGAAATAGGTGAGATTCAAGAGAAAATCGAAAGGGCAATTCGCTATTGTCCCCGTGCAAAAATATTGCCTGCGGAAAATAAAGGCTGTGCACCCCTCTTCGATCTCTCTTTTCAGACAACGAGCTTTAACAGCCAGCTCCCGCCAAGCAACCCTACGGCACACAAAGATCATGCTTACCGCTGCTACCTTCCGGTCCTGACGGGGTTCGGCACTACTTTGTTGCGCAGGACTTAACGATCAACGCCGCTTATTATCGCTTGCTATCCGACGAGCGGACCTCAGAGAGGAATTCGACCCTGCTGTAGCGGATTGCAGGTACAGGGCACCGCTAGCTCCCCGTCTAGCACAGCCGAGTGGAGCCGATGGGATTCGAACCCACGACCTGTACGTTGCGAACGTACCGCTCTCCCAACTGAGCTACGGCCCCGGTCACTTGAGAATTGTCAATAATAAAAACATAGCGGAGAGAGAGGGATTCGAACCCTCGGAGAAGCTTGTGGCCCCTCACACGATTTCCAATCGTGCCCCTTCGGCCAGCTCGGGCATCTCTCCATTTTTTTCAGAACAGCGGAGAGGGGGGGATTCGAACCCCCGTTCGCCATACAGCGAAAACGGTTTTCGAGACCGCCCCGATCAACCACTCCGGCACCTCTCCGGCGTTTATTCCAAGCTTACTTCCGCTGAACTATTTCGTAATTTCTTAAAAAAATCTTTAATAATCGCTTCGCATTTTTGAGCCAATATTCCGGGAGTAACGGTAATCTCCGAATTAAAGCCGTTCTCTGAAAGCACATCGCTTACCGTGCCGCAGGCGCCGATTCTCGAATCAGACGCGCCAAAAACCACTCGCGAAATTCGACTATTCACTACCGCGCCGGCGCACATGGGGCAAGGCTCCAGAGTGACGTACAGCGAAGCGCCGTCCAGCCGCCAGGTTCCTAAATAATTCGCCGCCGCCGTAATGGCAATCATTTCCGCGTGCGCCGTGGGATCCTGAAGCGATTCGATTAAATTGTGACCTCTGCCAATGATTTTGTTCTCAAAAACAATAACCGCTCCGACAGGTACTTCTTTTTTTCGGTAAGCTTTTTCCGCTTCTAAAAAAGCTTGCTCCATCCAATGCTCATGATCATAAATCATAGAAAATAACTGTCCGGCGGTTATTAGAATAAAAATTTGTACGCCCGGAGGGAATCGAACCCCCAACCTTTTGGTCCGTAGCCAAACGCTCTATCCAATTGAGCTACGGGCGCACGTCTATGTTTGTAGTTTCGAGTTTATTGTTTTGAGTTTCTTGCTTCAAGTCAACAACGTCCATCCAACAAAAACAAATGACCCGTGCCTAATGCCCACGGAAAACTCACAAATTTCTTTTCACTAGTCACAAGTAACCACTTACCATTCACCAAATAACCACTTTGTAGCGCGTACGGGAGTCGAACCCGTGCTACCGACGTGAGAGGCCGGCGTCCTAGACCACTAGACGAACGCGCCGTTATTTAAAATATTAGTTCTGTTTAGCTAATGCAAAAGAAATACTGCCTGTCAAATTAGATGCTGCAATAATAATACTTTTGGGAATATGTCCGGCAATGTTTGTCTTTGCATTAATCTTATTGCTATTTAATAATTCGCTAAATATTTGTACTGAATCAGAAGTAAATATTGTTATTTTGCCATTGCCACCGTGATAATTTGTCAAAATTAAGCTAATTACAAGAGAATCCGCATCAAACGTCAATGAGTCCATTCTATTAATTGAAAAATTATCAGCATTAAGCGTAAAAGCAAAAGCATCTAATGCGTTAGCAATTACTGGAACATTAGTAATTGTTTCATCATTAGAAAAACTGGTCGGATTCTCATTGCAACTTACTAAAAGCAATCCGACAACGACAATTATTAAAAAAAATGACATCGCATTTTTCATATTTCTTCTCCGGCAAATAGTTTTCATCCCCGTGAGTGGTTCCTTAATTTTTAATTGCTATAAAGTAGCTACACCTGGCAATCAATTACAGGACCACTTCGTACGCCCGAAGGGACTCGAACCCCCAACCCTCTGATCCGAAGTCAGATGCTCTATCCAATTGAGCTACGGGCGCTTTTTTAGTTTCGTGTTTTGAGTTCTGATTTCTTTTCTTCAAAGAAATAGCTTTTAGGTGACAAAAACACAAATGACCGCTGTCTAACCCAATTTACAAACAAATAATCACATTATCCCTGAAGCCAATCGCCACTTACCACTCACCAATAACCACTTACCAAATTAGCTGGGGAGCAGGGATTCGAACCCCGATTCTACGGTCCAGAGCCGCATGTCCTGCCATTGGACTACTCCCCAAGGAATTTACTTCTCTGAAATCAGACCAATCGCTTTTTTCATTCTCCGCAAAACAACTTCTTTTCCCAGCGCCGCCATCATCTCAAACAAACCGGGACTCGCCGCACTTCCCGTGAGAGCTACTCGAGTCGGGTGAATCAATTTTCCCGCTCCGACTCCCATTTCTTCCGCCAGACTCCGCACGGTCGTTTCAATTGAATCTTCGTCAAAAGACGTCAAATTTTCCAGCGCTTCAGTCAATTTGGTCATTCGCCCGAGCAAATTTTCGCCGCGCCAGTGTTTTTTAACGGCTTTCTCATCAAAGTGTTCCGGGTCGGAAAAAAAATATTTTCCCGCGCTCAAAAAATCAGTTAGTGTCTTCACCCGCGGTTTGAGCAGATCAATGACTTTTTCCAGATATGCTCTGTCAAAACTTGGCGTTAATTTTTCTTTTTCAAAAAGCGGAAGCAGCAAGTCAAGTAATTCGCCGCTTTCAGCTTTATTGATGTATTGCGCATTGAACCACTGCAAGCGGGTCTCGTCAAAAACGGCGCTGTTTTTATTAATTCCTTTTAAATCAAAAACCTGAATGAGCTCGTCTTTGCTCAAAATTTCCCGATCGTCTTTGGGCGACCAGCCCAGAAGCGCCAGATAATTAAACAACGCCTGCGGCAAATAGCCCTTTTCTTTATACTCGACCACAGAAGTCGCGCCGTGGCGCTTGCTCAGCCGCTTGCGGTCGCTGCCTAAGATCAGCGGCACATGCGCAAAAACAGGAATTTTCCAGCCCAGAGCCTGATAGAGCAACACCTGCTTCGGCGTGTTCGTCAAATGATCGTCGCCGCGAATGATGTGCGTGATTCCCAGGTCATGATCATCGACCACAACTGCCAGATGGTAAGTCGGCGCTTTGTCCGACCGTAAAATGATGAAATCATCAATTTCTTTATTGTCAAATGTCAAAGAACCACGAACTTCATCATTGAAATTCGTTTTTCCGGGCTCGGTTTTGAAACGAACGACAGCAGGGATTTTTTGTTCCAATTTTTCCTGTACTTCTTCCGGCGATAAATTCCGACAGTGGCCGTCGTAAAAATAAGCCGAACGATCTCCTTCGCGCTCTTTTCTGATTTTCTCCAATCTTTCCTGACTGCAAAAACAATAATAAGCGTGACCCGTATTCACAAGAATTTCTGCAATCCCACGATAACGGTCCAGATGATCGGACTGAAAAACAGGTTCTTCGTCCCAATCGATCCCCAACCAGCTCAAACCGTCCAAAATTGCATCGACCATTTTCTGGTCAGAACGCTTGACATCCGTGTCTTCGATGCGCAACAAAAATTGGCCCTGATTTTTTCTTGCAAAAAGCCAATTGAAAATTGCTGTGCGCGCTCCGCCAATATGGAGATAGCCAGTGGGACTGGGGGCAAATCGAACGCAAACACCGGAATTATTTTCAAATAACATTGATTGTCTGTCGTCTGTCCGTTTCATAGTTTCTTCTTTAAGAAGCGGAGAGGGAGGGATTCGAACCCTCGGTAGGCAATAATACCTACAACGGCTTAGCAGGCCGCCCCGTTCAGCCGCTCCGGCACCTCTCCGTTTAAAATAAATTCAGCGGAGGACGAGGGACTCGAACCCCCAAGGGCGTGAGCCCGGCGGTTTTCAAGACCGCTGCCTTACCAATTAGGTCTAGTCCTCCGTAAAATGAAATATACAAAATTTTATCTTTTCAGTCAATATTTTTTTTCAAGCATTTAGCTTATCTAAACTTCTTCGCTAACCAGCTTATATTCTGATCAATGGCATCAAAGGGGCAAACTTCATCGCAACAGAAACAACTGATGCATTTTTTGTAATCAATAATGGGGAATCCCTTTCTAGGCGTCATCGCCTGCACCGGGCAATTCGCAATGCAAATACCGCAGCGTTTACAACGATCCGAATCAGGTTTGGGTCTCACGTAGAGCAATTTTCCCAGGATTCTCACCAGTGAACTGGGCACATAATTCAAATAACGATTTGACGGCAAAGAAAAAGAAATATCCTGATTCATGGAAACATGATCGCCGCGAATTTCTATTTCAGAAAATTTTTTCTTTCCCAATCCCCGCTGATGCGCGATTTCAGTCGTCTCAATTTCTCCGTCCTCAAATCCCATCAACCGCGATGCCACTGAGTCCAACGCCACCGCATCTGTACTGGCAAAAAGCAGCCCCATTTTTTTGGGATTTCCGGCGGACGGGCCATTCCCTTCCATGGCGACAATGCCGTCCATAATGGAAAGATCAGGTTTGACCGCTGAAAAAACATCGACAACGATTTGCGCGAAATTGTGCGGTTTCGGCGCCTGTTTGTGATATTCGCTTTTACGGAATCCGGGGATGCAGCCAAAGTTATTTTTGATGGCGCCAGTGTACAAAACCAGATTGTGCGTTTTCATTTTGCACAGATTAATGACCACGTCCGCCTCGGCGACAACTCTGGCGATGAAATAAGAAGTGCCGTTGATATTTTTTTCAACAACCTCGTTTTTTTCAAAGCGCACCAGTTTCAAATCAAGGTCTCGCGCCACATCTTCCATGCCGGTATTTTTCCAGTATTCCTCGATGGGGCGGGTAATTCCTGCGGGGCTGTCTCCCAAAGTAATTTCTGCGCCGACTTCTTTGACAATTTTTGCGATAGCTCGTACCACAGCCGGGTGCGTTGTCGCCGCGCGATCCGGATTTTTTGCTGTCAATAAATTTGGCTTCAAATGAACCTTATCGCCCGGCTTGACGTACTGCTCGATTCCGCCAATGTCTTCGATCAATTGACGAATTGATTTCTCCACCAATTCCGGATCGTACGTTTCGCATCGTCTTACGGACACTACGCTTTTATCTGTTTCAACTCGATTTTTCGGTACTTCCCGCTGCAAATTTCTCCTTGATGATTAAATTCTCACAAAATATTTTCCCGGCAACTGTTTCACCAACGCCCTGAATTCAAGCGGTAATAAATCGGACAGCACCTCCGCCGTGCTCCGCCTCAATTGTAAAGCCAACTGATCAATGTGAACGGGCTCGTGACTCAGCGCGGAAAGAATTTTTTTATCCGCTGCTGTCAAATCCGCCGGAATTTCCGCGGTCTGTTTTTCTTTTTGTAGGACAGGCGCTAATTTTGCTTGCAGCTCCACCAAAATATCGTTCACAGAACTGGTCAACTTTGCACCTGCTTTGATGATCTGATTCGTGCCCGCGCTTTTCGGACTGTTGATATTGCCCGGCACGGCAAAGACTTCCCTATTCTGCTCAAGCGCCAAATTTGCCGTCAGCAGCGCGCCGCTTTTTACGCCGG
Source organism: Calditrichota bacterium (assembly GCA_013152715.1). Lineage (NCBI taxonomy): Bacteria > Pseudomonadati > Calditrichota > Calditrichota bacterium. Next base: position 1,943 of record JAADFU010000187.1, on the reverse strand, counting down.
CCTCCACGACGACCGTGCCCAGTGACATTCCCGAAATGATTCGATTCCGGCGTGGGAAATTTTGTGCATCAGGACCCGTGCCTAGCAAAAATTCCGAAATAACCGCGCCATGTTGGGAAATAGCGTCAGAAAGTGGCTTGTTTTCCGGCGGGTAAATTTTGTCCAAACCGGAACCCAGTACGGCGATTGTTCGCCCGCCGGCGCGAATCGCTGTCTGATGCGCAATCGTGTCAATTCCGCGCGCCATGCCGCTCACAATCGTGATGTTTTTCTGGACGAGCACGCGAACAAATTTTTCCGCGACAATTTTCCCGTACGAACTTGCCAAGCGCGTGCCGACCACACTAATGGCGTAATTATCGATTTTCTCGATTTTTCCTTTGACAAAAAGAAGCACTGGCGGATCGTAAATCTGTTTCAAAATCGGAGGGTACTCATCGTTCCAAAAAGAAATAATGCGGACGCCTAATTCTTTCGCGCGCTCAAGCTGCTTTTTCCCGATTTGAAAATTTTTGAATTTTTTGATTTGCCCGGCTGTTTTCAGGTCAATCGAATCAACTTCAGCCAATTCTTTTGCCGAGGCGTCCCAAATTTTTTCCACTGACTTAAACCGAGCCACTAACGCCCGCAGCCGGGTCTGTCCTACTCCGGGAACAGCGCTCAAATTTATCAATTGTTCAAGATCGATGTACATGGCAAAAGCTATTTTTGATTATAAAAATTTTTGACGACACATCACTTATATCGAATAGCGTATAAAACTGTTCCTTTAAAACAAAAAAAATCCGCGTGCTAATTTTTCATTCACTCTCGCTGCAGCAGTTCCCAAATCCGATCTTTCAATTCATCCAAACCGGATCCGGTGACCGAAGAAATCCTCACAATTGCCAGGTTCCATTTTTTAAATTTTTCCAAATCCAAATCATCATCAATTTGCAAATCCATTTTCGTCAGCACGAGCAAAGAAGGCTTCTCCGCCATCTTCGGATTGTACTCTTCCAATTCGTGGAGCAAAGAAAGGAACTCCGCAAAAATATCTTTCGTGTTGACATCAATCAAGTACGCCAGCACCCGCGTCCGCTCAATGTGACGCAGAAATTTCAGCCCCAAACCTTTTCCTTGGTGCGCGCCTTCGATGAGTCCTGGAATGTCCGCCATGACAAAACTTAAGTGTTCTTTGTAGCTGACAATTCCCAGATTCGGACTCAGCGTAGTGAACGGATAATCAGCGATCTTGGGCTTCGCTGCCGACAGCCGCGACAAAAGTGTGGATTTCCCAGCGTTGGGCAAACCGACCAATCCCACATCGGCGATCAGTTTCAATTCCAAAATAATTTCCCGCGTTTCACCGGGCTTGCCTTCTTCGGCGTAACGCGGCGTCCTTTTGGTCGGCGTGGCAAAGTGCATATTTCCGCGCCCGCCTTTACCGCCTTTCGCGATCACGGCCTGCTGTCCGTGATCCACCAGGTCCACTAAAACCTCGCCAGTTTCAGCATCCTTGACAATCGTGCCGCAGGGCACGCGAATGACGACATCCTCAGCGGATTTTCCTGTTTTTTGGGAGCCTGCGCCGTGTTTGCCGGATTTCGCCTTGAAAATTCGCCGATAACGAAAATCGAGCAGCGTCTGTAAATTGTGATCCGCGCGGACAACAACATCGCCGCCTTTTCCGCCATCGCCGCCGTCGGGCCCGCCTTTGGGAACAAATTTCTCCCGCCGAAAACTAACCACACCATGGCCGCCGTTACCGGCGATTACTTTTATTTTTGCTTCATCAATAAACACAATTTCTCCGAAATAATTTGAAAATATTATACGATAAAAATCGGATTTAAGCAAGGAAAATTTTTGTGATGTGGGTCTTAAAATTTATTTTGTGCTGTGGCAACGAACAAGAACGAACAAAAACGATCTGTTTTTTTGCTTATTTTGTATGATTAAAA
>JAADFU010000186.1 GCA_013152715.1 Calditrichota bacterium | reverse complement strand
TTTCAAAGTCTATCCCATCATTTTTTAATTCGTTCAACACAAGAAAAAAATCGCTGGGATTTTTATCGTATTCCCAGCGGTGGTTCCAGAGAATGAGCGGTTTGTCGCGTTTCTCCCGGACACGAAATTCATCAAACCGTTGCAAATCCAATCCCAAATAAAGCACCTTGCTTTTTTGTCCGAGTTTCTTGATATTGTCCATCCCGCGATGATCGGGAAAATGTTTCAGTATTTTGGGCAGATCTGCAAAAAACGATGTCCGGTGAAAACGGGAATTGAAAAAGACAGCATCTGCCGCCAGAGCAGAGACGTAATTGATGAATCCGTAATGGTGATCGCGCTTTTTTCGCACGTCCCGATCGGCAGAGGACCAGGGATAAGAGATTTGATTTTCGTGGAAATAAATCCCTGTGGGAATGGCATGCGTTCTTTTCCGTGTCAACGCCAGAAAAGTTGTCAAATCCAGCATGTCTGTCGCGAGAATGAAATCCGGCGAAAAGTCAGATTCGAGAAATTTCTGCGCCAGTGTCACCGCGCCGCCGTGCATGCGCCATTTCCAGAATTGGCCGCTTAAGCTCAAAATTTCCACCTCGTGGCGGCTAAATTTCTGGTAGCCTTTGGCCCAATCTGCATGGGAGCCGGTGAAATAGGGTTCGATGATGAGAATTTTCATATTCGTGTCATGTATGAATTTAAGATTAGAATTGGCACACAGCCAGCGAGATCACAGGGAATTTTTGTAAATTATTTGATGAAAAGGACAGCACTTTATTAAACTGCATGTCCGAAAAGTAGGGATTGCAAATTTGCGTTCCCTGCAGAGAGACACTCCTAAATAACAATAACACAACATAAAGTGTGAAACTTATTAATGAACGGAATTTTTAGACAACATTAAATTTTGTGCAATTACATCTTCAAATTTTACTCACTATTTCAGCACAATCAATTTGTGCGTCAATTTTCTCCCGTTTTCAACTGATAAAACCAGCCAGTAAATTCCTGATTCCACCGGACGATGAAAGTTGTCGCAACCGTTCCAAAGAATCTGGTGGGCGCCGGCGAATTCGTAGTCTTCAACTAACGTCCTAACCCGACGACCCAACATGTCAAAAACGAGAATTTTGACTTTGCTGTTTTTCGCCAGACTGTAATTAATCATTGTTTGTGAATTGAACGGATTGGGAAAATTGCCATCGATGGAAAAATTTTTTGCGACACCGACGTTGACTGAAATCGATGGCGAAAATTGAAAGCTGCCGTCGAGGTCGATCTGCTTGAGGCGATATTGGTAAATACCGGATGTGAGATTTTTGTCCTCATAATTGTAAATTTTTTCAAAATCATTTGCGGGCAGAAAGGCAATTTTTTGAAAAACTTGATTTGTTTTGCTTTCTCTTTGAATCTCAAAGCCGAAATTGTTGCTTTCCGTCGCCGTTTGCCAATTTAAGACGACGGAGTTGTTTCTCACAATTCCGGCAAAAGAGACAAACTCTACCGAAACCGGAGAGGTGGTTTTTTCCCAGCGATTAACGACAGCGTTTATCCAGGAGTAATAATTTTGCGCTGAGTGTCCCGTATGCGATGGGCTGAATGTGTCCGTGCCGCCGCAAAAAATAGTTGCCACCCGCTGATTTAACCAAGTGTCCGGATGATCCTCGCTGCTGGCACTGCGGCCTATTTTTTCCGGATCGGAATTGTCCATGGCATTGTCCGGCATGCCGCCTTCTAAAAACCAGAAATATTCATCGTCCAGATTAGCGTCGTTGCCGGTCCAGGCGATGGAATTGTGAAAATCGAACGGTACGACATTCTTGAGCGGATAATCCTGAAATTGATCAAGTCCTTTGGGATCGTATTGGTGCAGCCAATCTTCGCGCAGCCAGCGGGCAAATTCCCGGCAATCATTAGCCGATTCATCGGACAGCCAGACCAGGGGCGGCCCCTGCATGGCGATGAACAAAATATCCGGATGATCGACAAAAATATTAAGCATGCCGCGGTAGGCGCATTTGAGCTGCGCCAGCGAGGAAGACGGGGAGTCCCAGTAGCCGTGCGTCCAAAAATCGTTTGTGTAAACGTCATCGACAGAGTTGCCGGAATTGAGATAAGTGAAATTATTTGTCCCGTTGTCGGAATGCGGGGTGCCGCCAGTGACGTTGCCGTAGCCATTATTTTCTCCGCTGCCATCGTATTGGGTGTCGTAGTCGGAAATTTCTGATCCCGGATAGCAGGGCTTAAACATGATGATGTCCATTCTCTCCGCGTTGAATTCATAATAATTGAGCATAAAATCACGGTAATCATCGTCGATCTGCTCGCCGGTGAGAGGGTTGCCTTCGGCGTCCGGGCCCAAATAGCGGTAGTAATGATCTCCGACTTTGATGCCCAATTCCCGCTGAAATCTTTTGTACCAGTGGCGGTAATCGGTGTTGTTGTTTTCGTATTCATAGGTGGTGTTAATTCTACTGTGGAGATGATAGCCCAGATTAGTCAGAGCGCTTTGCAGTCCGTCGTCGAGCAAGTTGGCGCCGCTGGAATGGTGGAAGAAATTAAAAACGTGGTTGTTGATGTGCTGCGGCGTGGAAAAATCCGGCGAGGCGAATTCCTCCTGCAACAGAGAATGTTGAGCGGCAATTTTTGAGTTGAGAAGAAATACGGAAAAAAGGATAATCACCGCGAACAGAAGTTTGCGAGTTTTCATTTTGGTCTCCTTTTTTGCATTTGTTTTCTTTTAAAATAACAATATTTTTGAAATTATCAAACAAAAAATGAGAAATGCAGCCATTTTTTCAGGAAATGGAATCGATGAGGAGATGAACATTTTTCGACTATTTTAACATCAATGTTAAGATAGTTAGTACTTTTTTAATATGGATGTTAATTTAATCGTGGGTTAGAAGGAATGCGCTGAAAAAAATTTGATCTCGATTTAATTCAGATTAATGCGGATAAAAATTTTTCAGCAGGGCAGGCATGTATTCCTTCTCTTGTAACATAATCATCCTCTTTGTACAGAGAGACTTGTACAAAATAGGCATTCGGAAACAGTTTTTTCAAAGAACGCAATGCCGGATTAATTTCCTTTCCGCGCAATTTGCATTCAATGAACTGGACTGGCTTGTTATCTTCCATGACAACGAAGTCGATCTCTCGGCGATTGACGTCACGAAAATAGCGTAATTCCATATTCAATCCTTCGTAATCCTGCTTAAAATGAACCCACTTTAACAAGTGAAAAGCAATTAAATTTTCAAATCGAGCGCCTTCGTCATCGATGACCGTCCAATCAAAATGGTAATGTTTGCTTTCTTTTTTAATGGCACGGATCTTTGGAGAACCGAAAGGATACACCCGGAAAATCATGTAAATATTTTCCAGCATTGTCAGCCAGCGAGCAACGGTATGGTGTGCAACCTGCAAATCCTGGCGCAGACTATTTATCGAAAGAGGAGAACCTACCATCTCTGGCAGTCGAAGCGAAAGATTTTCAATGAGCGCAACGTCTTTTACATTCTCGAGTGAATCTAGTTCATCGTAAATTATCCGGCTGCGGTACTCGCGACTCCAACGTCTTGTCGCGCGTTCGGAAGCAGAAATGAATTGTTCAGGAAACCCGCCAAATTTTAACAGTTCGAATAGCGCATTTTTTCGTTCGTATCGTACTTCAGCGAAAGAAAAGGGATATAATCTGTAAAAATGATAGCGTCCTTGCAAAGAATCACCGCCATGTCGATAATAGTCAAGCCTGCCGCTGCCTGTGACAATAATTTGCAATTCATGTTTCCTTTTGTCAAATAATCCTTTTACGACCTGACGCCAGCGGGAATATTTATGTATTTCATCAAGTACAAGCAAGCCTTTTCCTGCGGGAAACTGCTCTCGGATTATCTTTTCTCTATCGTGAGCAGAGTCCCAGTTCAAGTACCAGTTTTTTCGCGCTGGTGAACTTTTATTCCCGAGAATTTTTATCGCTAAAGTTGTTTTCCCGCTCTGCCTTGGCCCGGCGATAAAGACCATTTTCTGAGTCAGATCCTCTTTAACGCTGTCTTCAATGTAGCGTTCAATGTATTTCATTTTTACCTCAATGTTAAAAAAGTAATGACTATTTTAACATGCATGTAAATTTACTAATATTTTTACAAAAAAACAATGAAAAAATCAAATCAGTGAAAAAAATTTACTCACTGAATTTTTAAAGAAAAACTGGCTTTCTCCAACGATTTCCCTCAACAGCCAGACAAAAAAATCATTGCTTTCTTGGAATTATTTTCTTAAATTCTTTCAACTAATTATATTTCGCTAAACGACCTTTTCAAATGATAAAATTTCACGGAGGAGGCGAAATGGCTATTAAAATTACGGGCAGCGATTTGACCGTCGAAAATGTTTACCACGTTGCACACGGGCTGGAGACAGTGGAGCTTCATCCGGATGCAGTGGAACGAATCAAGGCATGCCGGGCATTTTTGGAGAAAAAAATTGCCGAGCGAGAAATTATGTACGGAATCAACACCGGCATTGGGGAATTTTCTGAAGTAATTTTGACGGATGAACAAGTGCAGCAATTTCAGCGCTATTTGATTTACAACCACTCAGCCGGAATTGGGGAGCCTGTTCCTATCGAAGAAGTACGCGCTGCCATGCTGACGCGAATCAATATGCACGCCAAAGGTCACTCGGGTTGTCGGCCTGAAATTACTCAGACCTACGTGGACATGCTCAATAAAGGCGTGACGCCGGTTGTGTGTAAAAAAGGCAGTGTGGGCGCTTCAGGCGACCTGGCGCCGATGAGTCAAATCGCCTTGTTGCTCATGGGCGAAGGCGAGGCATATTATCGGGGCGAAAGAATGCCGGGCGCCGCTGCCATGAAAAAAGCCGGCATTCCAATTCCCGGATTAGAGGCGCGAGACGGTTTGTCTGCGATCAACGGCAGTAATCTGATCTTGGGAATGGGAAGTCTGCAAATTTACGAAGCCGAGCGTTTTTTGAAACAGGCGGACATTGTCGCTGCCATGACGCTGGAGGCGCTCATGGCAAACATGAAGCCTTACGATTCTCGTCTCCACGAATTACGCGGATTTCAGGGAGCGGTTACTTCTGCGGCAAATATTCGTAAAATGGTCGACGGTTCGGATTTGCTGACCGGGAAAATCAAAACCAAAGTGCAGGACGCCTACTCCATGCGTTCCACGCCGCAGGTACACGGCGCGGCGCGCGACCAACTTCGCTGGACGCGCAGCCAATTCGAAATTGAACTCAACGGCGTGGGAGACAATCCAATTTTTCTGCCCGAAGACGGCGTGGTTTTGACCGGCGCGAATTTTCAGGGCTCCCCTATCAGCGTGCCGCTGGACATGTTAGGCGCTGTGATTACCATGGTCTCTGTCATTTCCGAACGCCGGCTCAATCGCCTTCTCAATCCGGCGCTGAGCGTGGGCTTACCGGCATTTTTGACCAAAGGCGCCGGAATGTTTTCGGGACACATGCTCAGTCAGTACACAGCGGATATGATGATAGTCGAACAAAAAATTTTGTCCGCTCCCGCTGCGATACAATCGATTCCCGCGGCGGCAGATCAGGAAGATTTTGTCAGTATGGGAATGAACACAGCGCTGAAGACAAAACAGATTCTGGAAAATGCTTATGGTGTCCAGGGAATTGAGTCCATCGCAGCGGCTCAGGCGTTGGATTTTCGCGATTTTACGCCGGGCAAAGGCGTGCTTGCTGCCCACAAGGCAGTCAGAAAAGTGGTGGCGCATCTGGAAGAAGACAGACCGCTGTACATTGATCACAATAATATGATGGAAGCCGTCAAAAAGCGTGAGATTTTGCACGCAGTAGAAAACGAAGTCGGCGAGCTGAGGACTTACTAAAACAAAAATTCTCGCAAAATATGAACTATCAAACCCTTTCAAAGGCTTGAACCTTTGAAAGGGGGCAATTTATTACGACAGCCAATACAAAATTCTACCACAACCTTCGCAATAAATCACTTCGGCGTCGGTTCTGCCGATTGAAGAAAGAGACGTGGGCAGCTTAATGAAACAACCGAGACAGGTGTTGTCTTCGCCCACGGGAACGATGGCGCGTTTGTAGCGTTTTTTCAATTTTTCATAACTGTAGAGAAGTGGTTTCTTAATTTTATTAGCCAACTCTTCGCGCGCCTTGCGCAATTCTTCTTCGCGTTCGGCGCTGAATCCCAGACGTTTCACTTCAGAGATTTCTTCGATCATCATGTCCAAATCCTGAAGCGCAACTAAAAGTTCCAACTGTGACTTTTCCAATTTTTCACCCCTTTAAAATGATGTCAATAAATTCTTCGTATGTCTCAGCTTTCATGAGCTTATTGCGGGTTTTTGTTTTGTTCAAAATTTCCACCATTTTGCCGAGAATGGGCAGGTACATATTATTTTCATCCTGCGGTGGCGCAATGATCATGAAAACGAGATTAACCGGTTTGTTATCCACAGACTCATATTCGATGCCCTGCTCCGGTTTGCCAAAAGCAATCATCACGTCAGACGCCGAGGTCGTTCTACCGTGCGGGATGGCAACATTTTTGCCGATGCCCGTACTTCCCAGTTGTTCACGTCGGCGGAGCATGTCCAGTACGATTTCCCGATTTTTTAAATATTTGATTTTGACAAATTGATCCACAATCTCTTCGAAAAGTTCATCTTTAGTGGCCGCTTTCAAATCCGGCAGAAAGAGTTGTTCATCAAAATAAGTGATGAGTTCTTCGTTGGTCATTTTCGCTTCGTCCTTTTTTTAATTTCTCCGATTCGCCTCGGTAATGAGTTCTCGCAGCACAGGGCGAATGTAAATATGATTTAATTTCAAATTACCTAATTCGCGGGCGATGAGACGTATTTTTTGTTCCATTGGCAGCCTGGAATTGATGATAAAAACCGATTTGTTCGGCATCTGGCACAAACCGCCGGAAAAATCACCTTTTTCATAGCGAAGGTCGATGGATAATTTTTGCACCAGGTCCTCGAACGCCTGAAGGAGATATTTTTGATCCATGACTTCTCCCTGATTACAGAAATTGATCGAGTTTTTTTCGTTTCATTAAATCCACCAGATCGCGCACTTCCTGAGCGCGTTCCCGGGGACAAATTAATAATGCGTCGGACGTTCGAACTACGATCATATTTTCCAACCCGATGGCGCCGACGAAAAGGTCTTTCACGTCAACGAAACAATTTTTTGTGTCCAGAAGCATTGCTTGACCGGTGACGGCATTGCCGTTTTTGTCTTTGGGAAAAATTTTGTAAACTTCGTCCCAACTGCCGACATCGTTCCAGGCAAATTTCCCTTTGACCACAAACACATTGCGCGAGTGCTCCATCACGCCGTAGTCAATAGACATGCTTTTAATCTGGCAATAGACTTTTTCAATGACTTCCGCTTCCCGGTTAGTTCCCATTGCTTCGCTAATTCGCATGAGCCCGGAGTGCAATTCCGGCAGAGAATCTTCGATTTCTTGAAGAATTTTGGAAGTTTTCCAGATAAAAATACCGCTGTTCCAGAAAAAATCTCCGCTTTTCAAAAAGCGTTTTGCTGTTTGAATATCCGGCTTTTCAGCAAATGTCTTGACGCTGTACGCCTCAATGCCGTCGATGTTTTCCACCAATTGCCGATGTTGAATGTAACCATAACCTGTCGCCGGGTAAGTTGGATCAATGCCGATTGTGACCAGCCCATTTTGCGTTTCCGCCAAATGCGCCGCAGCGCGCAGTGTTTTTCGAAACAGTTGATCGTTTTCTATTCGATGATCGGCAGGCAAAACAACCATCACGTCATCCGGATCCTTTTTGTCCAGCAAGGTCGCTGCCAATCCGATGCAAGGAGCGGTGTTTTTACCTTTCGGCTCAATGACAAGATTTTCCGGCGACAACAATGGCAGTTGTTCTAAAATCGCGTCTTTTTGGTGAATCGTCGTCACCACCAAAATATGATCCCAATCCACCAGCCCTTTCAGACGTTTAACAGTGGACTGAATCATGGTATCTGAATCGACGATATTCAGGAGTTGTTTCGGTTGTTTACTGCGGCTCCTGGGCCAAAACCGAGTTCCTTCCCCTCCGGCCATAATAACTGCGTACATTCACAATGCTCCTCTGAAATATTGTTTTTGCGCCCGGTCATTGCCTGAATTACAAAAATGCAAAAAAAAATGCCGTTGGCAAAAAAATTAAAGTGCCATTGGCATGAAAAAATTGCTAAAAAACACCGCTTGGATTAATGCTGCAATGCCTTAAATAACAAATATTTACAAAATAAATCATTGGCGAATCATTAACCTCAATGCTCAATCTATTAGCGATCTAGTTGCTACAAATTTTAAATTAATAAATTCTTTGCTAAAAATCAAGCATTTTATGCCTATTATTAATTTAATTTAAAAACTTTTTTATTGATTTTTACTTCGGAATCAATTATATTAAATCTAACTTTAAAATATTGCTGATAGTTATCAAAACACAGGCAGAGGAAAAATGACTCATTTCGTTGCGCTGTTGGGCACGCTCATTGATTTGTACAGTTTTGTCGTGATTGTCAGAGTGGTTTTATCTTGGATTCCGCACAATCCGTATCAGTCCGTCATCCGAATTATTTACCAATTAACGGAACCGCCTTTGCGTCAAATTAGGCAGTGGCTTCCGGCAATGAGCGGGCTTGATTTTTCACCGTTGGTACTGATTTTTGCGCTGTACTTTTTGAAAAGGATTTTGCTCAGTCTTTTGCTTTAACAATTCGCTTATCTGAAAAATTTTTGCTGAAGAAAATTATTAGTTCAGGTGCATTTTTTTCATTCCCAAATATCATAATCGCACACCAAAAATGGAGGCGAACATTGAAGATCACCCCGTTGGACATAAAAAAGCAAATCTTCAAAAAAGTAATGCGCGGCTACGATCCCATCGAAGTGGAGACGTTTTTGGAGATGGTCGCCGATGAATTTGAGCAATTAATTCGGGACAAAAACTCGCTTTCTGACGATGTGTTAAAATTAAAAACGCAACTGCGCGATTATCAGGAAGTGGAAAAAACTTTCAAAGAATCTCTGCTCAATGCGCAGCAGACCATGAATCAGTCGCGCGAAAATTCCAAACGCGAAGCCGCTTTGATCATCAAAGAAGCGGAAGTCAAAGCGGAAAAAATAATCGAAACAGCTCGCAAGCAACTGGCTGAGCTGAAAAATGAACTCATGGTTGTCAAGGCGCAAAAAGATTCGTTTGCCAAAAGATTACGTCATCTGTTGGAATCGCAGATTGAGCTGCTGAAAGTGCTGGAAATGGATGATGTCGGATTTGAGCGGGACGGGAGAAAAGGAAATTACTCCGCTGAAAAAAAAAACGATGACGCCCAAGATGAAAATTCCGTGGAAAATTTGAAAATTTCCGATCAATTCATTATGTAAAATCGATCACTAAGGGAGAGCCGGGGCTGAATGCGGCGCCCTTGATTGTTAAAAACAACTGTGGAGAGACGCAAAATGGCAAAAAAAACAGCAATTTGGGGCAACATCGTCATATTATTGGCATTTTTTGCCGGATGTGCCAAACGAATTCCCATTTCCTACGATCAGGCCCAGCCGCAAGCGTTGGTGAAAATTCAGACCGTCACCGGCAAGAGCGTGACCGGGATTGTCAGAGCGAATAAGCCGTCCTTTGTCATCCTGCAAACAAAGAAAGATCGCAAACGCTCACTGGTGAAAATTAATCACGATGAAATAGCCGCCATCCAGGGTGAAAACGAATATGACCGGGATGCGCTGGGAAAAATAATTTCACCCTGGGAAATTGAACAGCGCACCGGCAGCAAAAACACGTGGCTGTACACGGCAGGTGGTTTGGGACTCAGTTTTGGCATCAGCTTTTTCATCGGTTCGCTGATCAATCGCGGCATGGACAACGTCGATCAGGGCGAAACAGCCATGTGGACGGCAACCGGCGCGGGCACGGCACTTGGGACATTTCTGTTTGCAAAGGCCGGCGCCAAAAAAGATCGAAAAATTGCTGTTGACAAGATTCGCAAAGAACGGTATGAAATTGCGCAAAAAAAAGCCGAGGAAGAAAAATTGAAACGCAAGAAAATCCTCGACGAAATAGAGCGATTGAAACGCGAACGCCTGAAACAGGATGCGGAGATGAAAAGATTGTTGGAAAAATCAAAGCGGAAAAAGAAAAAGTGAAATATCAGAAATGGTTTCGGAGGCGAAGAAAGTGAGTGCGTTGAGAAAACAGATCGAGGAAACGATTGCTTTTCTGCGAACAAAGACAGATGCGATGCCGGAGATTGGCATTATTTTGGGCAGCGGATTGGGCGCGTTAGTGGATGATATTGAAATTGAAATTGTGATTCCCTATGAACAAATCCCCAATTTTCCGATTTCCACGGTCGAATTTCATGCCGGAAAATTGATTTTTGGCAAATTGAGCGGAAAATCTGTGGTCGCCATGCAGGGAAGATTTCACTACTATGAAGGCTATTCGATGAAGCAAATCACGTTCCCGGTGCGGGTGATGAAGTTTTTGGGCGTGACGAAATTGATCGTTTCCAATGCTTGCGGCGGGATAAATCCGGCTTTCAAGCCGGGGACGATAATGATTATGCAAGATCACATCAACTTATTGGGCGACAATCCGCTCGTCGGGGAAAATGATGACTCTTTAGGACCCAGATTCCCGGATATGTCTGAACCTTATTCCCGGGAACTGATAGACCTCGCGGAAAAAGTCGCTTCTGAATTGGGTTTGACTGTCAAAAAAGGCGTTTATGCCGCTTTGACCGGGCCAAATTTAGAAACTGCTGCCGAATATCGTTTTTTGCGCATTATCGGAGCGGATGTCGTTGGCATGTCCACTGTGCCGGAGGATATCGTCGCCGTGCACATGGGCATGAAAGCGCTGGGACTGTCCGTTATCACCGATGCTTGTGTGCCGGAAGAATTGAAGCCGGCGAATGTCCCGGAAATCATTCGCATCGCCAAAGAAACCGAGCCGAAACTCACGGCAATTATCAAAAAGGTTGTTGCACAAATGTGAGATTTTTGGGATAGAAAAATTTAAGGAAAATAAAAAAAGCGAGGCTGTCCCTCCATTTAATTACAACCTCGCTTCGATTCAGGGAATAGCCTGATCAACTCAAACAAATTGCCAAACAAGCTATTTCCGATTCAAAACGCTCTTCCCATTAAAATAATTTTTTCCCTCCGACGTCAAATTAGCCCTGCACGTCACAAGCCTTTGACAAATGTCGCCAGCCAAAGCAATGCGAAACCCACTAACAAAAGAATAAAAGCGTAGCTGCTCAGAAATGCGACTGACGTTAAAACCCATTTACCTAAAATTCCCAATACTGCCAAAATCAAAGAAATCCACCAGGTTACTTGTTTTGGTTGATTGAGTCTCATAATGCACCTCCTCAAGTGAAATTGGAATGGGAAAAGAGAGCGCTTTTGTTTGTTACCGAATTGTAACTATATCTTAAAATATAACAAAATATTAAAAAGTCAAGTAAAAAATGAAATGCGACGAAATTTGACGGAAATATTGTCAAGGAAGGCTTATGGCTAATTTTTGATGCTGACAAAAAAAACGGCTACCGCATCAGTTGACACGATAGCCGCCATCCCTGTTCAGGATTATATCGCTACTTCGATCACAGGTTTTTTTCCTTGTACTGATCATATAATTTGATGACTGCGGGCACGTAACTTTCCGTTTCCGCCCAGAGAATTCCCGGCGCTTTGTTGCTTTTCAGCCACAAAGAGGCTTGCCTTTCGCCACCGTTGTATGCGGCTAATCCGCCCTCGACGCCATAAAAGGAAATCAGCGTGGACAGATAGCGCGTTCCCATGCGAATGTTGTAAAGCGGATCGGTTAGCACTTCTTGTTCGTTTGTCCAGGTAATTTCCTCATATTTCGCCAGAAAAGCGCCGGTCGCCGGCATAATCTGCATCAAGCCGATGGCTCCGGCAGGCGACACAATTGTCGGATTCCACGTTCCGGCGGACTCGTGCGTGATAGTCGCGCAAATGAGGTCCACATCGAGATTAGTATATTTCAGACTGGCGAGGTAAATCTCGTTGGCAATATCGTATTTTGTCACAGGAGAAAGTTCAGTGTTGTATTGGTCAATGATTGCCATAATTTTCTTGATTTCAAACTCTCGCAAACTGTCAATGCTCATCGCGGCTCGTAAATCTTGCAGCGTACGTTCCATTTGCACTATCTTGTCGCGTGTCTGTTCAGTCGTGTCGAAATATTTGTACGTGAATCCGATCACCGTCACTGACATCAACAGGATGACCGTCACTTTCAATGGCATTCGCAAGTAGCGATATATTGCACTTTCCTTTTTCATTTTCATCAACTCCTTTCTGTGATGAATAAAATAATGATCCCCGTCTCCAGATTTGTAGATCGTCGAATATTAACGCAAAAAATGCTGATAAGTTTCAATCTTTTCCCAGCGCTCACATTGATTTTCTTTTTACAACGGATAATATAAAACTTTCTTTCAAATCTAAATGTGATTTATATCAAGAACAGCGTTTTTTTATTTTTGGCTCATGCGGCCAATATTTCGTTAATCAGAGATATTTATTTCTGATTCGCCGCTCCTTTAGATGGGCGACTATTCACAATGATTCAATTTTGTCGTCCGATTTTAATTCGCCAGGGCTAATCTCGTTTGATCATATTTTCAGGATTTAAAATTTTATCCAATTCTTTTTGCGTCAAATAGCCTTTTTCGAGCACAATGTCGTACACTCTTTTGCCGGTTTGCAGCGCCTCGCGCGCGACTTCGGTACTTCTTTCATAGCCCAAATAGGGATTCAGCGCCGTCACCAGACCGATACTTTTTTCTACTAATTCACGCGCGCGTGATCGGTTGGCAGTGATTCCTTTCACGCAGCGTTCGGAAAGCACAATGCAGCCCTGGCGCAAATGATTGATGCTGCTGAACAGGGAAAAGCAAATAACCGGCTCCATGACGTTTAGCTGAAGTTGCCCCGCCTCGGCAGCCATCGTCACGGTGACGTCGTGGCCCACCACTTCAAAGGCAATTTGATTGACCACTTCGGGAATGACCGGATTCACTTTGCCGGGCATGATGCTACTGCCCGGCTGCATGGGCGGCAGATTTATTTCATTGATTCCGGCTCTGGGACCGCTGGAAAGAAGACGCAGATCGTTACTGATTTTGCTCAATTTGACAGCGACGCGTTTCAAGACGCCGGAAAGTTGCACGTAAGCGCCGGTGTCCTGTGTTGCCTCGACGAGATTGGTCGCTGTTTTCAGGTTAAGCTCGGTGATTTCCAGCAAAAACTTTCTCACTGTCGCAGCATAGTCGGGAGGCGAATTCAAGCCGGTGCCGATGGCAGTGGCACCTAAATTTATTTCTTTCAATAATTCCATCGCTTCCTTGACGCGCGAAATATCTTCTTCGACCATCGTCGCGAAAGCGCCAAATTCCTGCCCCAGCGTCATAGGAACCGCATCCTGCAACTGCGTGCGTCCCATTTTTAGCACATCAGCGAATTCCTCGCTTTTTGCTGCAAAAGAATTTTTCAATTCTTCCATCGCTGAAATGAGCGATTGCAACGCAAATAAAAGTCCGATGCGCATGGCAGTGGGATAGGCATCGTTGGTGCTCTGGCTCAAATTCACGTGATTGTTGGGATGGATGATGTCGTACGAGC
>JAADFU010000185.1 GCA_013152715.1 Calditrichota bacterium | reverse complement strand
TGGCTTTGAATTTTCCAAATTGATAGGTCGAAAAACCGGTCTGGCGAATCCAGTCGCCTTTTCTGCCGTTGCCATCATTTTTGCTGGAAATATTTTCAATTTGATAGCGAATTTCAGGAATTTTTTTTGCACGAAGTTCGGTTTTCGCGCTCCAGCGTTCCGAGCGAAAAACATCAGCGCGTTTGTTGCGTCCCCAGTTTCCGGAAAATTTCAGCGACTGAACAGGGGAGTAACTACCGTTCATTTCGATGATTTGTTCTGCCTGTACAGTTGCATCGCCGACGTCCCATTTGCGATCTTTTTCCACTTCTTCGGTGCGGCTGAGATAGCGGAATCGTTCCTGAACCTGGCGGAATTTCCCTGAAAATTGAAATTTCCCCAGATTTTTCCCCAGCAAATTGAGACTGTCCGCAGATAAATTCAAAATACTCGTGCCTGCAAATCCAACATTGTCGTCGTCATCTTTCGGCGAATAAAGATTATTGTCCTTTCGGCTGGCAGCGATTTCAGTGAGCAGGTTTATACCTTTTGACGGCTGAAAATTAAACGACATATCCAATAGATCGTGACTTTGCGCTGGCGTGAGCAAGACAACCGGCAGATAGCTCCCCTCACCGATACCGACAAATTCGTAGTGATTGTACCCCACTAATTTGTAGTCGCCCTTTCCCGGGCCAAAGTAAGTGAAGGACAAATTGTAATCGCCAGCATCAGCGCCCACGTAACGAAAAAATCGAATACCTGCAGAATCGACCGCAACGTACCTGCCTTTGCCCGAACCGACAAAATGGACGCCGGAAACGTAAGCCGAATCGATGGCATCTCCGGCAGCGGCTAATCGGGATTGTGTTTCTTCGTCCAAAGTGTAATTGAGCGGATTTTCCTTGTTGTCAGATTCGCGCAGCAGGCGCACACCGATGGCAAGTTTGTCTCCGAAAGTGCTTGTTCTCAGGTCTGCGCTGTAAAGTCCGCGCTGAAATTTCAAATCCGTGTACTGGAAATCCACGACAATGCGCGAGTCCGCTGTGATGAGTCGGTTTCGCGTGAAAGTGATCTGCCCGTTGCTGTATTCAATGACGTAATCCTGATCCTCGCCGCGAGTCATAAGTTCCCCGTCGATCCAGACTTTTTCGGTTCCGGCAAGCACGATGATATCGATTTGGCCGCGATCTCCTTTGAGCTGATAGGGTCCCTGATTGCCTTCCTGTCCCAGAAAACGATTGGTCATAAATTTTCCTTTGGAAACAGCGCCGGAAAGCGTCATTTTCGTTTTTCCCAATTCCGCAGATGCCATCACACCCTGCAATTTTCGCTGGTACGGACTGAATTCCGTGCCCGGCAGCGTGAGGTAGTAGTCGCCCAGCGTTGCCTGAACCTGATCGCTTTTGATTTGCACAAAAACTTTGTCAATTTCTTCGAGCGACTGGGTATTCCCTTCAGGCTGAATGGGCGTATTTTGATCCGTCAGCGCTGCGACAACCTCTACTTTGTCCGCCACTTTCCCGGAAATTTGCATGCGCAAACCGGACTCCAATTTCATCCCCTGATTGGTGCCGATGGAAATTCCGCGCACGATGCTGCCGCTTTGTCTCAGCGTCGAAGTCATGAATTGATTTTTTCGACTTTTCGACCGCTCAATGGGAGCAGGTCTGGGCATTTGTTTTTCCGAATGAAAAATGAGCCGGCAGGCGATGATAATATTTTTTCTGCAACGGTAAAGGCAAAATTTGATAGGAAATGTTCAAAATTTTCCCATGAGGGAATTTTTTGACAAATGAAACCACGCCCTGAACGTAATCGATGCGATAATCTGATCCCGGCTCCAGCATCAGCGAATCAGAAAAAATTTTTTCCGAAAAAGGCATCAAAAACGAATCCGGCAGCGCGTAGGCAGCTTTTGTGCTGTCAAAAACAACCGTCGCTGTTTTTTCGAATAAGTTAAATTGAAATTCACTCTGCGCCACAGCGCACACCGGAATCAATAAAATTGTCAGGAGAATTTTATTCATCAATTTGATTATTTGTTAAAAATTTATTTTTTTATCCGTGTAAATCCGCCAAATGCGCCAAAGGCGCATCTGCCTACGGCACGATCCGTGCGGAACGACCGCCATCTTTTTGGCGGTTCATCCGTGTTCTATCGCTTCACTTAATCTCAAACACAAGAATCTCATCACTGTCAAGCACGTAAATTTTATTTTGAAAAGCGACAACATCTTCCGGCTGGCGAAAATTTCCCCGGGCGTTACTGATTTTTGACCAGCGAAGCAGAAGCTCGCCGTCCGGTTTGAAAACGAAAATTTCTTTGGTCTCTGCGTCGGTGACAAATAATTTGTTGTCGCTAAAAAAAATGCCGCGTGGTCTTTTCAGTAGTCCGGAGCCAATTTCACTGACATAATTCCCGAAATAATCAAAAACAAGCACCTTTTTCGCTTCCTGATCCGAAACGTAGAGCAAGTCCTGGTTGCTTATCGTCAACTGTACCGGATCGAGCAGTTGGCCTTTGCCCTGGGCGTAGTCGCCGAAAGCAATCTCTGGCTTGCCAAAAGAGTTGAATTTGATGATGCGAACATTCTCGCCGTCAAGCAGAAACAGATCGCCATGCCTGGAAATGGCAACACTTTTAGGATAGGCAAACTGAAATTGCCCCTCCCAGTTTTCATCAGAGTAAAGAGAGGAAATGTAGTTCAAATCTTTGTCGTAACGCTGAAGGCGCTGGTTGTCAAAGTCCGCGACAAAGACATCAAGTCCGGACTCGGCGCAGATGTCCAGCGGCGTGTAAAATTGCTCCGCGTCCCAGCCGAAACCGCCGATGGAATTAATGACTTTTCCGGTGGGGGAAATTTTCAGAATGCGATTATTGCCCGTGTCGGCAACGTAAATATCGCCAGACAAATCAACGGACAAACCTTTTGCGCCATTGAGCTGAACAGAATCGGGAAGGAGAGAAGTGAGAAAAAATGCCTGCCTGGCGTTCTGTTGTTGCGCTGAAATTTGGGTGAAAGTTAAAAATATCAAACCAAAGAAAAGGAATCTTCTCATTGCAGTGTTCCTTTTGTGGTGAGTCTTACGGACGAATGGTATAAAATACATTTTTTTCAGTAAATAAGCAAATGATTAAACGAAAATTTGGCGGTGGGGTTCGATTCGAGAATAGAGCGATGATTTGTTTTAGGGGGTAAAATCACGCAATGAAGACATTTACGAAGAAATAAACTTCATAATTTTTGCCATTTCCTTATCCGGCGACTCATTTCTTCGTTCGAGATTAATCTCCCTTTTCTCGAATCCTCCAATCCTCTCTCAATCATTCGCTCAAAAGCAAGCTCTTTCAAAATTTCTTCATAGCTGGCATCATCTGGCTGGGATTGTATAATTTTTGTCATTTTTTCTTTTGTGTCTGACATATTAAACTCCTTGAAAATAGCAAGCAAAAATTTCAAAAGGCAAAAATATAGCGCACAAAAAAGTTTGTACGCTTGAGATAAAATCATAACTTTGCAAATTGCCGGATTCCGATCAGATATTATGCTGCCACTGTTTCATAAGAAAAATCGAATTTACCGGAAGACGCTTTTGCATGTTCAATTGTAAAACTTACAACTCTCCCGTCAGCATCGAGATCAACATAAAGATTTTCATTCAGCTCTTTGGTTTCAGCAACCTCATGATCTGATAACTCGATATAAAGCGTATCAGTATCCTCAAAATATTTAATCTTCATTTACTTCCCTCCTTTGAAAGTTCTGTCAAAGAAAGCGTTATGCACAGTTTCTCCGTCTTCAAGCAGCATTACTCTTAAATATTTATCAACTTCCTGAATTTTACCCCAAATCTTAATCCGACCGTCAGATTGAACTTGTTTGCTCATGGGGGAGTCAATAACTCTCTGAATCCATTCATCTTTTATATTCTTACGGTCGGGCTTCCGCCTTCTGAAATCGAAATACTTTGTTGTCTTCATAAAAATTCAATAGTAAAATGAATGACCGGCCAGCTCCGTCCGGTTAGGTTATTGCTACATGGGGGAGCAGAA
>JAADFU010000184.1 GCA_013152715.1 Calditrichota bacterium | reverse complement strand
CTGTGCGCAGAAATTATTTTTTCAATAATCGTCTGTCCCATTTGTGTCTCCGAATTTATTTTTTGATTTTAATTTTCAATATTTAGGAATGAAATATATTAAAAATTTAGTATTAAAGCAATGGGAAAATAGCAAAAGCAGAAATGGTGAAAATGAAAGATTCCGCTCAGTCAAATCTTTTTTGGAAAAAATGGCAATACGGCAGCGTGCCTTTTTTGTTGTAATAATCCTGATGATATCTTTCCGCTTCCCAGAAATAGCCCGCTTTTTCGACCTGCGTCGCTATTTTGTAGCCCTTCTTCTCCAGAAGTTTAATCAATTTTTCAGCGACCTTTTTCTGACTATCGTCTGCGTAAAAAATTACCGATCGGTATTGCTCGCCATAATCAGGACCCTGATGATTGACTTGCGTTGGGTCATGAATCTCGAAGAAATATTTTGCTACTTCTTCATAGGAAATTTTTTGCGGGTCAAATATGACTTCAACCGTCTCGGCGTGTCCCGTCATTCCTCGACACACGTCATCGTAAGTCGGCTCTGCTTTGTGACCTCCCATGTAACCGACACGAGTAGAAATAATTCCTGACAATTGTTGAAATAAATATTCCACGCCCCAAAAGCAGCCGCCGGCGAAGTAGGCTTTTTGGGGGTCAATTTTTTTAGCCGCCGGGATGAAATTGAGCGAAATGGAATTCACGCAGTGGCGCACATTTTTCGCAGTAAAACCTTCGCCCAAAAAGACGTGTCCCAAATGAGCGCCGCAATTGGCGCAGAGAATTTCCGTACGAATGCCGTCCGCATCAAGTTGACGTTTCACAGCACCGGGAATTTCATCGTCAAAACTGGGCCAACCGCAGCCGGCGTCGAATTTATTGTCCGAACGATACAGCGGCGCGTTACAGCGTTTGCACACGTAGGTCCCTTTTTCGCTGAACTGATAATATTTTCCGGTAAACGGCGCTTCCGTGCCTTTGTTGACGATGACGCGTCTTTCCTCCGATGTGAGAGAATTGTATTCCATTTTTTTGTCCTGACCTTGAAAACGAAACGGGTAAAATGTCGCACTCAAAAAAATGATCAAACTGGCGATATGCATAAACTGAAAAATTTTTTTCTTTTTCATGGACAAAGCCTCCATGATTCGTTTTTTATTTATTAGAGCGAGTATTCGCGGCAATGATTCACATTTTTTCATTTCTTATTTCAACATGGACAGTTGGCAAAAGTTCAAAAAAATTTACTCAGACGCCGATAAAATTCTCTTGACTTTTGCCCTGAACATCAGTACTTTAGGAATAAATACTACGACCAAATTTCCCGGTCAATTTTTTGAATCCCAGAAAATGCACGCAATGGAATTAGAAAATGGCAGCCTCTTATCTTGAGGAAAAATCTAACTTGAAATACAGAAAAAAATACTTAATAATCAATCTCCTTTTGCTGGCGCTGCTTTTTGGCTCGGTTTCGTTCAATAAAGAATATTTAAGGCCCCTTTTCAGAAATGTCCCCTTTATCGGGATTTTGTTAGGGTGCTTTCCGAATTTTATCGCCGCTTACGTTGTCAGTCTTTTCCCGATTGGCGGCGCGTTGGCGCGAAAATTAAGCAAGGGCAGAGCTATCATTTACTCGAGTGCGGGTTTGGTTTTCATTTTATTAGCCGCCGAAGAACTGAGACCTTTTTTCAATGCGAGCAAAGTATTTGACTTCTGGGATATTGTTGCCAGCGGAGTAGGCGCTTTGATGGCTGTGCTGACTTTTGAGCTCGTTGTTTTCTGGCGAAAAAAATGAAGATGGCTGGCAGTATTTCAAAAAAAAAGGAAACGGATTGAACATTCACGGAGTCTAACGAAAAATGGGACACGGCAAAAAAATCAGATTTATTTACAATCCGCGATCGGGCATAATTCACCCCAAGGGGCTCATTTTACGGCTGATTGACCATTATTTTCCGCCGAATTTATGCGAGTATGATTTCTGGATGACGGAATACAAAGGTCACGCCATTGAGCTTTCTAAAGACGCGGCGGAAAAGAATTACGACATTGTCGTTGCCATAGGCGGCGACGGCACAGTCAATGAATCTGCCACAGGATTAGTGAACACAGATACCGTTTTGGCGCTTGTGCCTTTGGGATCAGGAAACGGATTAGCGAGATCTTTGTCCGTACCCCTATTTTTTCGCAAGGCGCTTCAACTGGTGACTCGCGGAAGCGTTCATACCATTGACGCCGGAAAAGTGGGGGACAGATATTTTTTTGTCACGGCAGGTCTTGGATTCGACGCCATCGTCGGCAAGCGATTTGAAGACACAAAAGTGCGCGGTCCCGCTCCGTACTACGTTTTCAGCGTCCAGGAATTTTTCCGCTATCACGCGCCTCTTTTTGAGATAAAATATGAGGGAAAAAAAATTCGCACGCGAGCTTTGATCGTTGCGGCGGCTAATACAAATCAGTACGGCAACAACGCCATCATTGCGCCGGGCGCCCGTCCGGATGACGGATTGCTCGATCTGGCGATTATCAGCGATGTGAATTTAGCCACCACGCTTTTCTATTTGCCGACGCTTTTCACCGGAAAAATCGAAAAAACACCGGTCTATCAAATTTATCGCTCGACTCATTTTGACATTTATCGCGAGACGCCGGGACCGTACACGCTGGACGGAGAGGTTTTTGAAGGCGATCGCCACATTGAAGTTTCTCTGTTGCCGGGCGCGCTGAAAGTCATTGTCGGAGAAAATTATTTTGAAAATGCAAAAGAAGAAAAAGCGCGTCATAAAAAACAGCCGCAGGAGCTTGCCGCTAAAAAGTGATTGGAGAATTTCTTCAATAATGAAATTTTAATTTTGACATTCAAATACAATATTATGCGTTGCTGACTACCGGAAATGTTTTCCTGACAATGCAAAGGAAATTTTTTGCAATGAGTTCGTATAACAACAAAACAGAATTTCATTAAAATTAGGGACGTCGATGGGAAGGCATGTTTATCTGATAGCGACCATTTTGCTCCTTTTCGCCGTTGCCGGGCTGGCGCAACGATCACCGTCTTCTGAGACTCAGTCTTTTCGCACGGCAAAGGGCATTTATGACGACGGTCTGTACAAATTGGCTGCGGATCAGTTTGCTTCATTTCTGGCAAAATATCCGAAAAGCGAACTGACGACGCCAGCGACGTATTACCTCGCTGAATCATATTTTCAATTGAAAAAATACAAAAAAGCGATTTCTTTTTACGAAAAATTGCTGCAAAGCGACGCTGCTGTCAAATATCGTTCGCTCATTCGACTGCGTTACGGCGAGGCTTATTTCCACAGCGGAGATTTCCGCAAGGCAAAGCAACTCCTCGGCAAATTCATCAGCGAATCCGCTGAGGGGAAGCAACTGCAGGACGGCTATTACTGGCTGGCGGAAAGCGAGTTTCGGCTGGGGCAAACGGATGAAGCGCTGCGGCATTACCATGAGATGCTCAATCTTTTTCCCGAGGGACAGTTTGCCGATTACGCCCAGTATTCCATTTCCTACATTCAGGAAGGAAAAAAGCGCTACTCAGACGCTGTAAATTCCTATCGCCGACTACTGTCCCGCTATCCCAAAAGTCCGCTGGTTGCGGCGGCTCTCTATCGGGCCGGATTTTCAGCGAAAAAAGCAAACGACGATGCACTGGCGGAAAAACTGATTAAAGCCGCCATCGAAAAATATCCGGATTACAAATATCGCGGTCAGGGTGAGTTTCAACTGGCGGAAATCTATTTTCGGCAAAAAAAATATCAGCAGGCAATCGATCAATATCGGCGAATTATCAGAAAAAATCTGGCTCCCGAGTTGACTGATGACTGTTACTACGGCATCGGCTGGGTTTACATGGCGCAGGAAAAATACGTCGACGCTATTGCTCAATTCGACGCCATGCTCCAGCGCGTTCCGAACAGCGAACTTGCGCCGACCGCCATGTTTCAGAAAGGACGCTGTTACGAAAAACTAAACCAAAACCAGCAAGCGAAACAGACATTTTTGCGATTGGTCGAAAAGTACGGTAGCCACAAAATAATTCCGGCGGCGCTTTACGAGTTGGGAAAAATTGATTTCACAGAAAACAATTTCCCGCCGGCGCAGCAATATTTCGGACAAATAGTTGACAAATTTCCCGGCGACGATATTGCGCCGGAGGCGTCATTTATGATTGGCGAAACTTATCGCGCCCAAGGCAAACTTGCTGAAGCGGAAAAGGCGTACCGCGAGACGATTAGCAAATTTGCATCTCACAAAACTGCGCCGCTTGCTCTGGAAAAATTGGGCTGGACATTTTTAAAAGGGAAAAATTTTCAGCACGCCATTGATACTTTTAATCAACTATTAGAGGAATATCCGAATTACAAATCGCTCGATGAGGCGATCTTTGGACTGGCAGAGGCGTATTTCGGTTTAGAGCAATGGGCGCAAGCGGAGAAATTTTACCAGCAGGTTGTGACACAATTCCTTGAATCACATCGTCTGGCGGAAAGCTATTACGGTCTTGGCTGGTGTCAATTTCGTCTGGAAAATTTTGCTTCCGCAGTGAAAAATTTTGATCGCGCTGCGGAAATGTCCCGCGATGCTGCGGTCAAAGCCGACGCCTTGCTGCGCAGCGGAGATGCTCTGTTTAATTTGAAAAAATACACCCAAGCCATCAAAAGATACCGCCGCGTAATCAGGCTGGCGGTTGATCCTGAAGTCAAGGCAGAAGCGCAATTTCAAATAGGCCAAAGCTATTTTCATCTGTCAAATTTTACCTCCAGCGTAAGCGAATTTCGCAAAGTCACCCGCTGGTACCGCAACGCCAGTCTGGCGGCGGAAGCGCAGTTCATGACCGGAAAAGCCTATTTTCAGTCCGGTGATTACCGACAGGCGCTGCGGGAATTTGACCGCGTGGTCACGGATTTTCCGTCGAGCAAATTTTTGGCAAAAGCGATTTACGCCAAAGCGGATTGCTATTACAACCTCGGCGATTACGTGGACGCCATTACAAAATATCAGGAAATCATCGACAAATATCCGGACAGCGGTTTGCTGGACGAAGCTTTGAGCGGAATGCAATGGGCGATGATTCAGCAGGGCAGAACTTCCGAGGCGTTATCGCTGGTGGATTCCTATTTGAAAAAATTTCCCGATGCGGACTGGGCGCCGGATCTCATTTTTCGCAAGGGGGAGTTACTGTTCAATCTAAAAAATTACAGCGAAGCGAATAGCGCTTTTCAACAATTGGCGAAAAATTACCCGCAATCAAAATCGGCGCAGTCGGCGTGGTACTGGATCGGCGAATGTTATTTGAAAATGGATGAAAAACAAAAAGCGATTCAATCTTACCAGCGACAATTTGAGATGAACCCGGCGAATGATTTTTCAAAGAGTGCGCTGCTGACAATTGGGAAAATTTTGCAACGGGATCAAAAATACGAACAAGCAGTGCAGAATTATCAGGAATTAATCCAAAATTACCGGGGGAGCGAAGCTGCGGCGCGCGCGCGAGTGCAAATCGGATTTTGTCGGCTCAAACAGGGCGATTTGCTGACCGCACAGAAAGAATTTGAGACGGTAATTGAAAAATTTCCCGGCACGGAAACCAGTTTTCGCGCGCAGATCGAATTGGCAAAAATGGAAATGAAAACCGGCAAAGATGAGCATAGTCGAAAAATACTGGCAAAAGTTCTGAATTGTCCGTTTCCGAATTTGGCGGCGGAAGCCCAGTACTTCATCGGCGAGAGCTACTTTCAAGACGGCAATTATCAGCAGGCAATTGTTGAATATTTGAAAGTAAAATATCTTTACGGCACGGCGACGGACTGGGTCGTGCGCGGCATCTATCAGGCGGCGCTGGCAAATGAAGTGGTCAAACAATACGCCGAAGCGCGCCAGCTCTATCGAACGTTGATCGACAAATATCAGGATGAAGAATTCCGTAAAAAAGCACAACTACGATTAAATGAAATAGCCGGAAAATAGATGAGACAGATCAGAATTTTTATTTTTGGAATTTTTGTTGTCCTGGCCATGACGAACTTGCTGCTCGGGCAAACGCGATCCGCGAGCGATTCGCTGAAAAAGCAGCAGAAAAAATCGGCGCGGCTGCAATTGCCAGACGAAATCATTTATGGTCAGAACAAGAGCAGGCGAATCGTCAAAAAAAACAAAAAAACTTTTTCATCCGAAATCTCCCTTCTGCCGGCAAAAGTGGCGTCGCTATCTCCGGTGATTGAGTTTGCTGCTAACAAATCGGTTTTTTCCCGTTCAGAGAACACAAAAGATGCCAGAAAATCGCTTTTGCTGCACTGGGGACGCTTTCAGGACGCCAATTTTGCGGGGACATGGTCACAGCAGACGCGGCTGGTGAATTTTCGCGCGGCTGGTCAGTTTCGGCGTATTGGCGGACAATTTGAAAACAGCCAATTTCAGCGCACTGTCATCGCTGCTGATGTAAGCAGGAGCGTGACGGAAAATTTGTCCGCAGCGCTCTCCCTGGACGGAAATGTACGTGACTATGGTCTGTTTCAAGCGCGGCAATCCAACGCCGCGACACGCGATGTTCAGCAACTGCAGACTGATTTTTTTGTCAATTATTTAAATGAAAAAGGCCACGCGCTGAATGGGCGCATTTTCTATCGCGGAAACCATTTTGAGGATGCCGATTCCGCAAAAGTCAGCCAGAAAGATCGCTGGTTCGGATTTAATTTTGATTACAGCAAAAAAATCAATGCAACACTTCTGAGTGTCAGTAGCGATTATCAGCACAACAGTTTTGGCGAAAATCAACAACAGAGTATTTTTGAAGGGAAATTAGGAATTGGCTTTGCTCCGCTGCATTTTCTGCGCGTGAAAGTTAGTGCTTTTTATCAGGATGTCGAAGTCAGTGAATTGCAATCGCGGACAAAATTTTCGCCGGAATTGGAATTGATTTTTACGCCGCTGGAAAATTTTGGCGGAAAAATTTTTGCCAAACGCGAGATTGCGCCCATTGCGTTCGATCGCTGGTTTCAGGCAAATCCCTACCTTGATTTTTCCGCGAATTTGCAGCCGATGGAAAAAGACCTGCAATTGGGCGCGTCTTTTGAATATTTGCCCGCGGAAAATCTGGATTTGCGCGCTGATTTGAAAATTGAAAAGACAAAGAATGATGTTTATTGGACGCAAAGCCCGCAAACGGGCTTGTTCGGTCTGAATCGGCTGGAGTCAACAACAGTGACAAAATTTTCGCTGGCAGCGGCATGGGATTTGGCGCCGAACATCCGGCTTGACGGAAAATTCATGGCAACGTTCTATTCCATCGGCGACGATTCTCTCCGTGCCGCTGATGCGCACTTGCCCTACACGGAAAATTTCAGCTTACCGTTGTCGCTGGAATGGCAATTTGCCCGGAGCTGGCGTTTTGACCTGGGAATGAACTGGGTCGGAAGCCGTTTCACGGCAGTACAGAGAAATGAAAAACTTCCTTCTTTTCTGTGGTTGTCGGCGAAATTGGAAAAGAGAATTTTCTCACAATACCGCCTGTTTCTGCAAGGGACCAATTTGTTGAATCAAGCGGTTGAAATCTGGCAGAATTTCCCGGAGCGCGGCGTTTCTCTGCTCGCCGGCGTTCGCGCTGAATGGTAAAGTCGGGAAGAGCAAATGAAGTCCTCAGAGAAAAATCGTTGGGTGAAAATCTCCCTGCCGGTCGACGAGCAATCGGAAGAGTCGATCGCGAATTTCCTGTTTGAGTTGGGCAGCGCCGGCTGCCACACGGAAAAAGGGATTTTGCACGGTTATTTTTCGGACAAGGATTGGCGTCAGTCAAAGGCGGAGAAATTTGACCGTTATTTGCGGGAATTGGGAAAGCTTGGTTTCAAAATCCAAATCGAAAAAATGAAAGTCCGTGTTTTTGCTGATCGCGACTGGAATGCGGAATGGAAAAAAGGGTACAAGTCCGTCGAAATCGGCGGGAAAATTTTGATCAAGCCAAGTTGGGAAGAAAAAGTTGCTGCGGCGGATAAGATCACCATTGAAATAGATCCGCAGATGGCGTTTGGCACGGGCACGCACGAAACTACTCAGCTCATTCTGGAAATAATGCTGAAACAAAAGCGGGATTTCAAACGTATTCTCGACATCGGCGCCGGAACCGGTATTTTGTCGATCGCAGCGGCAAAGCTTTTTTCCGGAAAAATTTTTGCCTTTGACCGCGATCCCGTTGCCGTGCAAACGGCGCGCAAGAATGCCGCGAACAACGGCGTCGGCGAGCGGATTTACTTTTTTTGCAGCGATCGCCTCTCTCTGTCACCGAAAAAATTTGATCTCATGTTAGCAAATATCGATCGCACCGCGCTGGAAAAGATGCTTCTCGATATCGAAGGCAACCTTTCTCCTGACGGGCTGGTCATCTTTTCCGGCATATTGGTCGAAGAGCGGGATCAATTTTTATTTTCGCTATCGCCGACAGCTTTACGCTCACGGGATGAAGCGACAAAAGAAGAGTGGATCGGAATAACGGCGGGCAGAAATTGAAATTTTCCATGAGAAATTATTTTTGCGAAAGCCAAAATTCTGAAGTGAAATTTTTCAGGCATGACGGCACAGGGCACGTTGAATGAAAAAAATTTATTTGCTAATTCTCTGGTTGACCTTTTTGACTTCTTTTTTGCTCGCTGATGAAAAAAAAGTGTTCATTGATTCCATCGGCGTCAAAGAAGGAAATCTTGTCGTCAGCTTTCACACCCAGGGAATTTTTGACGACAAAACCATGCAGGGGCTACGCCGCGGACTGACCAGTACTTTTCAGTACGAAATTCAATTGTGGGAGCGCAAGAGCCGCTGGGTCAATAGTTTAATCGCCGGCCAGTCCCGGCGCATTAAAGTCTATTTTGATAATTGGGAAAAGAAATTCGTCGTTCTGAGCCCCGAGGAGCGGCGGCTGACCCCTTCTCCGGAAAAAGTTCAGCGATTGTGCACCGAGATGAGCGACATGGGTTTGCTTCCGCAGAAAAAAATTTCAGCGAAGAAGAAATATTTTGTCACCGTGAAAGCGATTTTGCGGCCTCTTTCCATGGAGAATTATCAGGAAATAAAAAATTGGCTCTCCGGCAGCGCGAAGAATTTAGACTTGAAAAATTTAGATGATTCAAAAGAGCAGGAAAAACGCTTCAAAGGCGGGTTTTTGAAATTGTTGCTCTCTTTGACCGGTTTTGGCGACAAGATTGTTTCGGGAAAAAGTCAGGTTTTTCAAATGCAGGAAGGAAAAATTTTATTCCAAAAATGACGCGCAAAAAACACCTGCTCGCTCAATCCGGTCAATGAGCGAACGCCAGCCTCAGAAATTACGTCCGCAAAATTTTTTTTACAATTTTCAAATCAATATTTCTCCCGGAAATAACGATGGCAATGTTTTCGTTTTCCCCTGAAAGGTGTCTGTTTTTGACAGCAGCGATGCCGACGGCAGCGGCGCCTTCGACGAGAATGTGTTTTGTCTCCAGCAAATAAAGCATGGCGTCGACGATTTCTTCCTCCGAAACAAGGACAAAATCATCGACGTACTTCTGAACCGTTGCCAGCATGGTCGGACTGACCAGTCTGCCGGCGAGGCCATCCGCGACGGTTTCCCTGATCGGAGATTCGATTGCCTGATTAGATTTCCAGGCGCGGTACATTGCCGGCGACGCTTCGCTTTGCACGCCGATAATTTTAATGTTAGACTTAATTTGTTTCGCCGCGATGGCAACTCCCGAAATGAGTCCGCCTCCGCCGACGGGGACGACGATCATGTCTGCCTCCGGCAGCGATTCCAAAATTTCCAGCGCGATAGTTCCCTGACCGGCGATAATGTAGGGATCTTCAAAAGCGTGCACAAAAGTGAGCTGACAGTCATTTTCGATGCGATGTGCTACATCTTCGGATTCGTCGTAATCACGACCCGCCTGCACAACTTCGACGCCGAAATTGTGCAGCATTTGAATTTTTGTGGGAGCGGCGGAAACCGGCGCCACAATCCGCGCCTTTATGCCCAATAATTCGCTGGCGTACGCTACGCCCAAACCGTGATTCCCGGCGGAAGCAGTAATCACTCCATCGGATTTTTCTTTTTCGCTGAGAGTTAGCATACGATTCAATGCGCCGCGCACTTTGAACGAGCCGGTTTCTTGCCAATTTTCCAATTTCAAAAATATTTTGTTGAAGGTTTGTTGCGACAATTCTTTGAATTCATCGAGGGGCGTGTGGCGGATATATTTTTTGATTCTCCGCAGGGCAGATTTGGATTTGACGGTTGTTTCCGAATACATGAGCATAGGTTCTATCGGCCTTTTTTATCGTCAAAAATTTTTCAGGTCTATTTCAAAATCAGGATGGCGCGTGCTTATGATAATATAAAATATATTCTAAAATGTCAAGTTAATTTTGCGACAAATTGAATTTTCTGTGATTGTCAGCAAGCAGAGAAAGCCGCAGAGACCACCGAAAATTTTCAAAAATCTTTTATTGGACTCGGTTTTCATGTTTTTGTGTCTCTCTGGCTGAAAAAGCGCTCTTTCTTTTTGAACAAAAGACACAAAATTTTGCAGGAACGAATAGAGGCTCATTGCAATTAAGATTTTTTCAAAATCGGTAAAATAAAAAAAGAGCGGGAAATTGTCGAAAAGTCCCGCTCCTTGAATTTTTCTGCTAATGCTATGCTTCAGAATTATTTTCCGCTTGTAGTTTTCGCCGCACGATACGTCCGATCGTGCGAAAATCTATTTTGCCAGTGCCCATTTTGGGCATTTCTTCAATCACAACGAATTTGCGCGGCATGGCTATCGGCGGCAATTTTTGCGAAAGTTTCGACACAATTTCTTTCTCATTGAGGGGTTGGGTAACAGCCGCGACAATTTTAGAGCCTTTCAAGGAATCCGGCACATCAACGATGCAGCAATCGACGTCGTCGGGAAGCAGGCGTTCCAACTCGATCTCAGTGCGCACCAGGGAGACCATTTCACCGCCGATTTTGACGAAACGTTTGAGTCGGCCTTTGTGCCACAAATACCCGTCTTCGTCTATTAATCCCATGTCGCCGGTATCGTACCAGCCGTCACGAATGTG
Source organism: Calditrichota bacterium (assembly GCA_013152715.1). NCBI lineage: Bacteria > Pseudomonadati > Calditrichota > Calditrichota bacterium. Next base: position 40,748 of record JAADFU010000184.1, on the reverse strand, counting down.
CAGAGAAGTTTCCTCTAAATCGTCCAGATAGCCTTTCATGATAAGATCGCCTTTCACCAGTATTTTGCCTTCTTTACCAGGAGGCAATTCCTCGCCGGTGTCCACATCAGTAATTTTCACCTGCACACTGGGAAAAACTTTCCCAATACTACCCGGACGATTATGTTCTGGGGAATTGGCGGAGACAACCGGACTTGTTTCTGTGGCGCCGTAACCTTCAAGTAGAACTTTGTTGTGTTTCTTCAAAAATCCTTCACGCAAAGAATTAGGCACTTTATCCGCGCCGGCGATAATGATGCGAAGACTGTCGAAATCTCCCGGACTTGATTCACGCAGATAGCCGGTCAAAAATATCGGCGTGGCGGCGACCATGGTGGTTTGTTCTTCTTTCATATATTTTGGAACTGATTTGTATTCCAACGGATTGGCGACAGTAACTGCTTTCATGCCAACGGTAAGTGGTAGCCAGAAATTCACGTTGTGTCCGAAGACGTGAAATAGCGGTAAAATGGACATAATAGTGTCGTCTGGCGTTAATTTGAAGACTTGAAGAATATCCTGAATGTTGGAGTAAAAATTTCTGTGCGTCAACTGAACCGCCTTGGGATCTTTCTCGCTTCCGCTGGTGAAAAGAATTGTCGCGTTATCGTCCGGGTTTACTTTGGGCAGAGATTTGATGATTGCCGCGGCGGGCATTTTTGATTTCAACGCAGCGGCTAACTTCTGGCCTGTAGTGATTTGTTCCATGATATCTTCGATGAAAACCATGCCCTTGACCAATCTGCAGCCTAATTTCTCTAGCAATCCTCTGGAGGTAATGATCGTTTTGAAACCGCATTTGTCCTGGGCATATTCGCAGTTATCGGAAGCGCCAGTCGAATAATTTATCATGACCGGCACCCTGCCCGCCATCAACGTGCCTAAAATGGAAAGCATGGCGCCCGCCGAAGTAGGGATCATGATGCCAATGTAGCCTTCTTTGTATTTCCCGATTTTTTTTGCCAGAATGAGAGCGGCGATGAGCGCCCTGGAGTATGTGACCTCCCGATTGGTAGTTTTATCGGAGATCGCGACTTTCTTGCCGTATTTCTTAGCTGTTTTAATAAACTCATGGTGAAGAACCATTTTTTCCTCCTGTTATTGAACTATTTTTCCAAAAATGAATGACATTCATTTTTATAGTTTAATAAAAAAAATGAAATATGCAAGTAAAATTTTTAATCGACATATTTTACTACGCGATCAGAGCTTTCAACAGGATTCCGCGCGTCCTTTTGTTTAACAAAAAATTCAACGAGCTTAACATGTTCAAAGCCGCTAATTGTCAGAAGAATGATGATAATGATTGGTAATTGGCATCCGCCTATCCTTTCCGAAAGCGCGCGGCGTGATTTTTATTCCCGGAGGCGCCTGGCGTCGTTTATATTCCGCGCGGTCAACCATGCGTACGACGCGGCGAACAATGTCAGAATCAAATCCCATGTCAATGATTTCCTTGATGGATAAATTTTGTTCTACATAAGCCTGCAAAATCGGATCAAGAATTTCGTAAGGCGGGAGACTGTCAGAATCTTTCTGGTCGGGGCGCAATTCCGCTGACGGCGGCTTCGTGATCGTATTTTCCGGAATAATTTCATGGTCGCGATTCTCGTTCAAATATCGCGCGAGTTGATAAACCATCATTTTGGGGACGTCTTTGATCACGGCGAATCCGCCGACCATGTCGCCGTAGAGCGTGCAATAGCCAACGCTGAGTTCGCTTTTGTTGCCCGTGGTCAGCGCCAACCAGCCAAATTTGTTGGAGAGCGCCATGACGATATTGCCGCGAATTCGCGCTTGAATATTCTCCTCGGTGACGTCATAGGGAAGATCGGAAAATTGCGGTTTCAACATTTGCAAATATTGATCGAATGTATTTTTGATAGGGACTATTTTGTATTCAATCCCCAAATTCTGCGCCAGTTGTCGAGCGTCTTCCAGACTGGAATCTGAAGAAAACTGCGACGGCATGGCGATGCCGACGACATTTTCAGCGCCTAACGCATCCGCTGCGACGGCGGCGGTCAGCGCCGAATCGATGCCGCCGCTCAATCCTAAAACAACTTTTTTGAAGCCGTTTTTGCGGACATAATCTCGCGTACCAAGCACCAAGGCATGGTAGATTTCTTCAATCTGAGTGAGGGACGAATGCTGCGACTTCTCAATCGGATTTTTGGGGAATTGTGCAATGGATTTTTTTAACTGAATTTTTTCAAATTTGAATTTCTGCGGGAAAGACGCCTGGCGCTGCTGAAATATCTGGTCTTGTGATCTATTTTGTCTGATCGTTGCCACATCAATATCAACCAGAACAAGATCTTCGGCGAATTGGCGGCAGCGAGAAACAATTTTACCCCCATCGTCAACGACAAGGCTGGAGCCGTCGAACACTAACTCATCCTGACCACCGATGAGATTGACGTAACACATAAAAATACGATTTTTACGCGCGCGATCAATGACCAGAGCTTCCCGCTCTTCAATTTTGCCGGAACAGAATGGCGAAGCAGAAATATTGATCCCGACGAGACAGTCGCCCCAAAGCGCCTGACTGTCGATCACGCTGTCCGGAATCCAGAGATCTTCGCACACGCTGAGTCCCACTGAAATATTATTCACAGTGAAAATTAGCGGTTTTTTTCCTTGTTTAAAATATCTTTTTTCATCGAAAACGCCATAATTGGGAAGATGGATTTTGTGGTAGATGCCTTTAATTTCTCGATTTTGGACGACAGCGGCGCCGTTGAAAAGTCCGTTTTGCTGTTGGTCTGCGAATCCGACAATGGCGACGACGCTGTCACAGGCGGAAACGACCTGTTCCATCGCCGCGTGATTGTCAGCGACAAACTGTGGCCGCAAAAGTAAATCTTCCGGCGGGTATCCGGGAATTGTGAGCTCCGGAAAGGCGACGATGTCCGCCTGTTGTTTTTTTGCTTGATGAATATAATTTATTATTTTTTCCACATTGCCAGCCAAATCGCCGACAATGACATTAATTTGCGCCAGGGCAATGCGCAGCGTTCCATGTGAATCCATCGATTTTTCCTTTATTCGCCAATCGCCTTGATGATGAGTCTTTTTCGTCTTCTGCCGTCAAATTCGGCGTAGTAAATCTGCTGCCAGGGACCCAAATCCAAATCACCGTCAGTGATAGGAACGATGACTTCATGCCCGATGAGGAGATTTTTCAAATGCGCGTCGCCGTTGACCTCACCGGTGCGGTGATGGCGATAGTCAGGGCCTTCAGGCGCCAGCTTTTGAAGCCATTCCTCAATATCCTGAATCAATCCGGACTCGGCGTCGTTGACGTAAACGCCGGCGGTGATGTGCATGGCGGAAACCAAAACCATACCTTCCTTGATCCCGCTTTCCCGAACGACACGTTCGACTTCTCCGGTGATGTTAATGTACTCTCTTTTTTTCGATGTATTAAACCACAGGTACTCGGTTTTTGCTTTCATGGAAATTTCCTCAAATTTACATGATTATTATTTTGAAAAATAAACTTGATTTTTTGATTACAGCCGGAAAAATCACCCTTAAAAAGAAATGAGACTCAAATTTTTAAACTCCGTTTTCCCGATAAAATGAAGCGAATGACCGGGCAAGTCATCCGCCGAACAAAAAAATCAACTATTCAGTGCGGACAAAATAGATCAAGCCTCATCTTCCTGACCCAGAAATATGAATTCCCGCTCTGTCAAAGATTGGTTGAAGCCGTCAATCAAGTCATAGATATGAGCCAACAGATCGGGCAACTCATGTTCTGCAAATTGGTCGGGCAAATGCGTAAACTCGTCTTCCAAAATCAGCATCTGTTCCACCAGTTTGCTGTCGTGGTCGTGCAATTGATCGATTTGCTGTTGCGTCAGGCGATTGTTCGCTATTTTCCCTTGGCTGCAATAACAGGGATTTTTTAGCGATTCAGCGACCGCGTCCATGCTCTGGAGAATATTGCTAATCATTTCCCGGTAATTCTCCCGGCCCGAAGACAGAAGCTGATCTTTTTTTTCATTGAATTGGGAAGTCGCGAGACGCAATTTGTCGCTCAAATAGCGACGTAATTGATTGTCGCTATTGTCGAGATCATTCCTGTTCTGATAGCCGGAATAGCCCGGAATTTCTTTATTCAAAGTCAGAACAGGGTCCGCGGCCGCGCTAATTTCATCTTTCATTGCATTGCTCCCTGAATAGTTGAAATATGGTTATAGATTCAATACTTCAAAAATTGCCGATAAACTTTGAATTTCCCAATCTGGCTTTGGCAAATATTCGTTAAAAATTTTTCCGTGTCGATTTATCCAGATGGCGCGTATACCAACATTTTTTGCCCCGCCAATATCTGGCGCCGGCGAATCACCAACCATGATGGCTTCTGCAGGCGAAAGCGCCAATTTCTTCAGCGTCAGCTCATAAATTTTTCGATCTGGCTTATAACATTTTGCCTGCTCGGAAGTGACGATCGCATCAAATTTTACTCCGCAGCGGCGAACTATTTCAAGCAGCGGATCATCAGCGTCAGCGTTGGAGAGCAGCGCTAATTTGAATTTTCCGGATAGTTTGTGCAAAACCTCGGGAACCTCAGGGTAAAACTGACACGCCGCCAAAGATTCCCACAGAAAATTCAGATCATTTTCAATGTTGCGGTCAACGTTGAAGTGGCGGTAAATTTGCTGCAATCTCCTTCGGTGAATTTCGCGAACCTTGACAAAGGGATTTATCTCGGGCCAATTGAAAAGTTGTCTGGTAATCTTATCATAGAGCTCAAAATAAAGCTCTCGATTGACCGTCACGCCCGATTTTTCAATGAGTCGCCAAATTCGATCTCTGGGAAATCCGGAATCATCAACGAGCGTTTTGTGGACATCGAAAATGACTCCCTTTAAATTTTCAATAACCATAGCTTCAAAATAATTTCAGGGCGAATACAATATCGCGTCAAACTTCTATTTCAAATTGTATTAAAAAAACCATCGGGGAGGAATTTATTTTAGATTTCTGACAAACAAAATATTTTTTTCACATCACAAATCGCTACGTCGTCGCTTTCCTACTTTGTCAGATTTGTGCAGGAATTTATGTATGATAAAATTTGAATTAGCGGGAAATTCATTAGCGCCTAAAGTTAATTAATTGAAATTAAAAAATCAAGAGAAATTTTATAAAATTTGAATAACACCATGAAAAAACTTGATTTTAATGAATTGTTTCGCTATTATAAGGGCGGTAATTAAAATGAGCCTGCAGGAGATCGGGAATGAAACATTTTTGGAAAAAAATACCGCTAATTTTATTGACAGGGATAGTTTTCATGTTATCTGGTTGCGCCAAAAAAACATTGGATACGGAAAAATTAAAACAGGAAATCGAGCGTTTGTGCGCAGATTTTCCGCAGGCAACAGTCGCCGTCGCTTTTGAAGATTTACCGAGCGGGGCAAGTTTGTTCATTAACGAAAAAGTGCAAATGCACGCCGCGAGCACCATGAAAACGCCGGTGATGATTGAAGTTTTCAAGCAAGCGCAGGAAGGACGTCTTCGCTTGACCGATTCCATTGAAGTGAAGAATGAATTCAGATCCATTGTCGATGGCAGCAAATTTTCGCTCAGCGAGATCGACGACAGCGATGATATTGTTTATCGACATCTGAATAAAAAGATGACCATCCGGGATTTGGTCTATCAAATGATCACGGTGAGCAGCAATTTCGCCACAAATTTGCTCATCGATCTGGTGGGCGCTGAAAATGTATCAGCAACCATGCATTCCATCGGCGCGAAAAATATTCAGGTGCTACGCGGAGTAGAAGACCTCGAAGCGTTTCGCGCCGGATTAAATAACACGACCGATGCTTACGATATGTATTTAATCATGAAAAAAATTGCGCTGAAAGAAGTCGTCTCGCCTGAGGCGTGTGACGAAATGATTGCCATTCTTGTCGACCAGCGATTCAAAGATAAAATTCCGCGCTATTTGCCTTCCACAATTCGCGTCGCGCACAAAACCGGCTGGATCACCGGCATAGATCACGATGCGGCGATTGTCTATTTAACGCCGGAGCATCCTTACATTTTGGTCGTGATGACCAAAGGCATCAAGAATCATGTTCAAGCGCAAGAATTAATAGGCCAGATTTCCAAAAAGATTTTTGAAGAAATCAATTCTATCTAAGAAGGCAATTTTCGGGTAACGGCTAAAATTTGTATTTTATGTTTGACACTGAACAATTTTTTTATTATATTCAAGTTCAATTCCATGACAAAATTGGATTTGTTTGTTTGATTTGATTTTTTTAACATACTGTGCGTTTTAAAATTAAAATGAGGAGAAATTTATGGAAATTGCCCACGCAAAGACCCGAGAAGTTTTGAAGTGGTTTGAGAAAATCACGCAAATTCCTCGCTGTTCCAAGCACGAAGAAAAAATTGCCAACTGGCTCAAAGATTGGGCGAAGGAACACGGATTTGAGGTAAAAACCGACAAAGTGAACAACATACTCATTAAAGCGCCAGGGACTCCCGGCTATGAAAATTCTCCTGTCGTCATACTTCAGGGGCACATGGATATGGTATGTGAAAAAACGCCGGAATCCACACATGATTTTACAAAAGATCCCATCAAGCTGGTTTATGAAGGAGAGTGGCTGACTGCGGACGGAACTACTTTAGGAGCGGACAACGGAATCGCTTTGGCGATGGCGATGGCAATAGCGACGGACAAAGAAATGGAACATCCGCCGTTAGAACTATTGTTTACAGTTGACGAAGAAACCGGTTTGACGGGCGCCAATGAATTGCAGCCAGGATTCCTGGAGGGAAGAATCCTGATTAACGTTGATTCTGAAGACGAAGGCGTTTTTACCGTTGGCTGTGCCGGAGGAATCAACACGACGGCGTCTGTGCCATTTGAGACAGAATCAACGCCGGCAAACTACAAGCAATTTAAAATTATCGCCGGCGGCATGAAGGGAGGCCATTCCGGAATCGATATTGCAATGGAAAAGGCCAACGCTATTAAAGTATTGTGCCGCGTCATGGATAAGATAGTCAAATCCGGCGTGGACTTGAGAATTGCCGATTACGTCGGCGGCAGCGCTCACAACGCGATTCCCCGCGATTCTGAATCAGTGGTATTCTTCCCGGAAGCGGAACTGAAAAAAGTAGAGTCTGTCATTTCTGACATGGAAGCCACGCTGAAAAAAGAATACAAAAATACAGATCCCGACTTGACTATCAGCATCAAAGAAAACAACGCCACTTTTAACAAAATCGCGACCGCAGACGGCACAAAAAAAATAATCAACTACGTTTACGCGGTTCCTCACGGCGTCGCTGCGATGTCCACCGACATCGAGGATTTAGTAGAAACTTCCAACAATCTTGCCAATGTCAGTATTGAAAATGGCGAAGTCAAAACTTTGACCAGCCAACGCAGCTCGATTGTGTCGCGATTGGACGCATTGACCTACAGAATCGAAGCGATTGCACGATTGGGAGGCGGACAAGCCAAGAGCGGCGATGGTTATCCGCCCTGGCCGCCAAATATGGATTCCAAGTTGCTGAAAAAAAGCGCTGAATTGTACGAACGCATGTTTAACAAAAAACCGATCGTGGAAGTCATTCACGCGGGATTGGAGTGCGGCATCATTGGCGACAAATATCCGGGAATGGATATGATCTCCATCGGCCCGACCATCAAATACCCGCATTCGCCGGACGAAAAAATTCATGTCGAATCAATTGGCCTGGTGTGGGATTTCATGGCGCAATTGCTGAAAGAGATGAAGGAAATTTTTGCTTAATTTTTTCGCTTGCCAGGAACCAGATTTCTTTAAAAAATCTGGTTCCTTATTTCAATTTCTCATTATTCCGATGTCTGGAAAAATCGCGACGGGTTCTCTTTTCCATTCCTTTCTGAAAGGCTTCCGTCAAATCGATGCCCGTCTGATTGGCAAGACAGACGAGCACAAAAAACACGTCTGTTAGCTCCTCTGCCAAATCTTTGCCCTGATCGCTGTCTTTGAAACTCTGATCCCCGTAAGTGCGGGAGATAATCCGCGCAACTTCGCCGACTTCTTCCACTAATTGAGCGAGATTTGTCAATTCCGAAAAATATTTCACTCCTACGGTTTGAATCCAATCATCGACAATATTTTGACATTGGCGGAGAGTAATTTCTTCCATTTTTTCCTTTCTGAAATTATTTCAATTCCTCTTTTTTCAAAATTTCAATTATTTTCAGATGAGCGCCGTGGATGGGCAATTCTCGGCTTTCTACAAAATTTACCCAGACAAAATCATCGTGATCGCGAAGCACCAGTTTCGCAACGACAGGCTGGCAGAGAAAAATTTGAACGACGATTTTGAAATGAGAATAGGAATGTTTGACGACACCGATATTTTCCCCCACGGTGACCGCAATTCCGCATTTTGCCTGAATTTGTCGCGCGCACGCATCGGCTGCCGTTTCTGCGGCTTCGATTTTTCCGCCGGGAAATTCCCAGAAACCGCCGAGCAGTCCGAATGGATTTCGCCTCACGAGCAGAAATTTTCCCTCGTTTAAAATTACACCAACGGCGAGACGACGTTCGGGTATCGGATTCTTATTCTTTTTTCGGGGAAAATCTTGTTGCGTTGAATTGGCAAAAGACGCGCAAAATGGACTGAGCGGGCAGTCGTCGCAGCGCGGATTTCGCGGTTTGCAGATCAGCGCGCCCAATTCTATCATCGCCTGATTGAATTCGCCGGGGCAGCGATCGTCAAAAACTAACCGCACTGCCTGATTGACGGCGCGCTCTCCGGCGCTGTTAGTCATTGGTTCCGCAATCTCAAAAATTCTGGCGAAGACGCGTTTGACATTGCCGTCGATAGCGGGAAGCGGCGTACCTTTCGCCAGACTGTAAACAGCAGCGGCGATGTATTCGCCAACGCCGGGCAATTTTTTGAAATCACTCACACTATTCGGCGCGCGACCGTCGTATTCATCCAGCAAAATTTGCGCCGCCCGGTGCAAATTGCGCGCCCGGGCATAGTAGCCGAGTCCCTGCCAAAGGCGGAGCGTTTTTTCGAGCTCCGCTTCCGCGAGCGTTTTGACATTCGGAAACTGCTCCAAAAATCTCTGGTAGTAGTCGATGACTTTGACGACCTGGGTTTGTTGGAGCATGACTTCCGAAACCCAGATCGAGTAAAAATCGCTCGTCTTTCGCCAGGGAAGTAAACGGCGATTCTTCTTGTACCATTGCAATAAACGGCGGCGGAACTGTGCGCGTTGCTGGTTTGTCATTTGTGATCAATCACCGTTTTCAGCAGATTCATTTTTTTGAACGGGAAATTTTCCTTTGAGCGCTGATCTGATGATTTGGCGAGTGGGCTCAGAAAAATCCTGATTCAGCATCCACTGCAAATAGTCGGGATTTGAAGCCACAATTTTTTCCAGCGGTTTCCCACGGTACTTTCCGAAATTAAAGCAGGCGATGCCGTTATCCCAATAAAATTTTCTGTCAGGATCGACAAAACGATCGTTCCGTTGATTGCAAAAACTATGAAGGTCTTCCGCTGTCTGCGGCAGATCGTCATATTTTTCAGTCTGCGCTTTTAAAATCTCAAATGTCGCCTGCGCGTCCTTTAGCGCGCTGTGCGCGTCTTCTAATTCTTTGTGGCAATAAAAACGGTAAGCAGCACTCAAATCGCGGCGTTCTTTGCGCCGGAAAATCGTCAGCACATCCACGACATTCACATTTTCCGTGGAATAGTCAATTCCCGCCCGCCTGAATTCATTGATCAAAATCGGAATGTCGTAATTGGTGAGATTGTAGCCGGCAAGGTCGCTGTCTTTGATTATTTCATAAACGTCCCTGGCAATTTCACGAAATGGAGGTTTGTCCATGACGTCAAAATTATTGATGCCGTGAATCTGCGTCGCGCTGGCGGGAATGGGAATTTCCGGATCGACAAGCGTGAGAAAAGTATCCTGCGACCCGTCAGGAAATAATTTCAAAATGGCAATTTCGACGATGCGCGCGCTACTCGTATCCAATCCGGTGGTTTCCAGATCGAAAAAGACTAACGGTCGCTTGAGATCAAGCCTCATGAGAAATTCCGTTTTTACTATTGAAATGATATTATTTTTGATTTGCCTGAATTTAAGAAAAAAAAATGAATGAATCAAATATTATTTCAATAGTCGATTTTTTTTTTGAGGAAAAACTCCCCGGAGCCGCAGACGAGAAAGTGCTCCGGGGAACCAGATTAGTCGATTTGCGGATAATTTTTGGTCACTTCCAGCGCTTTTTTAATTTCGTCTTCGGGAAGCGCGTGGTCTGGTAGTTTTCCGTCGAAATAGGCGTCGTAGGAAGCCATGTCAAAATGTCCGTGACCGCTGAGATTGAACAGAATGGTTACCGGAACGCCCGCTTCTTTTGCCTTCAGCGCTTCGACAATTGTTGCATGAATGGCGTGAGTGGACTCTGGCGCTGGAATTATTCCTTCCGCGCGGCTGAAAAGCACGCCTGATTGGAAAATTTCCAATTGTTTGTAAGCGACAGCTTCCACATATTTTTCGCGGACGAGATGGCTAATAATCGGTGCCATTCCATGATAGCGCAAACCGCCAGCGTGAATTGGCGGAGGCACAAAATCGTGTCCCAGCGTATACATCGCCAGCATCGGCGTCATTTGTGCTTCATCGCCAAAATCGTAGGCATAGGGGCCGCGAGTCAAAGTCGGACAGGAAGCCGGTTCGACGGCGATGGCACGCAATTTTTTTCCTTCCAATTTATCTTTGATAAAGGGCAAGACGATTCCGCCGAAATTGCTGCCGCCGCCGACGCAGCCGACGATCACATCCGGGTAATCTCCGGCAATTTCCATCTGTTTTTTCGCTTCCAGACCGATCACTGTTTGGTGCAGCAGCACGTGATTTAACACGCTTCCCAGCGAATATTTCGTGTCGTCCCGCGTCGCCGCATCTTCCACGGCTTCGCTGATGGCGATTCCCAAACTTCCCGGCGAGTCCGGATATCTTTCCAGAACGCTTCTTCCGGCGTTGGTATCCGGGCTTGGACTGGGGACAATAGTGGCGCCCCAGGCGCGAATCATCGACTTGCGGTACGGTTTCTGATCGTAGCTCACTTTCACCATATAGACTTTGCATTCAATATCAAAAAAATTACAAGCGAGACTCAGCGCGCTACCCCACTGTCCGGCGCCGGTTTCTGTCGTGATCCGTTTGACGCCTTCCTGCTTATTGTAATAGGCCTGAGCAATCGCCGTGTTGGGTTTGTGGCTCCCGGCAGGGCTGACTCCCTCATACTTGAAATAGATTTTTGCCGGCGTATCGAGCGCTTTTTCGAGCCGACGCGCGCGAAAGAGCGGAGACGGTCTCCAGAGACGATAAATATCCCGCACTTGCTCCGGAATATCGATCCATCGTTCGGTGCTGACTTCCTGCTTGATGATTTCCATTGGGAACAGAGGCGCCAGGTCGTCGGGCCCGATGGGCTTATGAGTCGCCGGATGCAACACGGGCGGCATTGGCTTGGGCAAGTCCGAAAGAATGTTGTACCACTGTTTTGGCATTTCATTTTCCGATAGGAAAATTTTTGTCTGTTTCATCGCTTACTCCTCATTTAAATTAGTAGGTCAGGTTGATGATTTATTCATCAAATAAAAATGTTGGTTCATGATAAAATCGAATGGATTTGTCTGAAATTTGTTCATTGATGCGCTTCTGCAGCCAATGATTTTTTTGGTCAATAGAAACGTCGAATCTTAGAATATCCAATGGCGCGTTGACGCGCAGAGCGCGCTTAGGCAAGATGACTCGCGTAATGCCGCTGGGAATCAGAATTTTCTTTTCCGTTAGCTGGACCAATTCCTCTTTGGTGAATTCCCGGAAAACGACAAGCGCACAAAAATCAGGATAGTTGTGTTTCAGATGCTGCAGATTGGTGTAGCTGACGCGATCCATGTAATAGGAGCCTTTGTAGAGTGCGGTGATTTGTTTCAAATCTTCGACTCTTTGGAATAAATCCGAGTGAGCGCGCACTGCGTAAAGGCTGCCGTCTCCAAACAGAATCTGGCAAAGCAAGTCCCCATTTTCATTCGACTGCAGCGTACCAGCCGCCATTCGATTGATTTTAATTGAAGGGATTTGCCGGAGTTTGTCCACAAATTCCCGTTTGGAAAAATGTTCCACAGCGTGACGCCAATGAAGAAAAATAAGCCCCTCATCGAACAGGTCAATCACTTGCGCCAGAACATCGGGAATTTGCAATCGACGCAGTGCGGTAATTCGATTCGCTCCGTCTAATAAAATGTAATGATTATTTTTACCGTAAGTAGCGACGACAGGAGGATTTTTCAGTTTATTCTCTTTGCGCAAATACTCAATGAGTTTTCCGGAACGCTCTTCATCCGGCTCTTCGTGAAAAGTAATATTCGCGATTGGCATAATTTGCAGTTTCGGCAATTCTCCGATCTTTAGCTGTTGGTCGTTCAATGTGTTCACTTTCCCTCCGAATTTAGGCAAAAAAAAACCCACCTTCATAAAAGTGGGTTGAATTTATTTTTCTCATATTGTTATCGTTGAAATTAAGTCGTCAATAAATCCTCCCCAAATATGGACGTACGCCACCACCACCAATTACTATCGGTTGTCAAAGCGAAGTTCATATTTGAGACGATGATTTTATTCACGATTAATTTCCCATATAATTTTTTATAATATAATACGCATAGCTGAAAAATGCAAGCGAAAAATTCGTTTTTTTGATTTTTTTATGACAAAACAGCCTTTACTTTTTCAGCGATATGATGTTTGGGAACAGCGCCGATAATTTGTTCTTTGACTTCACCGTCTTTGAAAATCAGCACAGTGGGAATGCTACGGATGCCGTACTGCGAAGCAATCGCCTGATTGCTGTCGACATCGCATTTGCCGGCTTTCAGTTTTCCTGCGAATTCTTTCGCCATGTCCTCTACTATCGGGGCAATGAGTTTGCAAGGGGCGCACCAAACAGCCCAAAAATCGATCAGTACAGGCACGTCGGATTTCAATACTTCGTCTTCAAAATTTTCCGTGGTAATTGTCACCAGTTCGCTCATTATTCTTCCTCTGATTGCTAATAGTTATTCATTTAATTTTTTTAGCCAATAAAGATAATCAGATTGTTGCAAAATTGCAAGGAATTTTTTTAAAAAATTTGAACAAATTTTTCAAACCTATAGCAAAAAAGACACACCGCGTTTTTTTGCAAATTTTTTTTCACCGCAAAGACGCAGAGAACGTGAAGCTTAACAATGAGTTTTTTCCTCGGCACACTTTGCACTTTTGCAGTGAAATTAGGCAGCTTGCTGTGCTGTGAATAGTTGGTTATTGACGGATATGAATTCAAAAAAGCCCTTGTGCTTCTTCATTTTCACAAGGGCTTTTCGAAAAGAAAATGAGCTGTCTCATGACTATCTAGCGCGAATATAAACGATATTGTCTTTTGTGGCGATGTCATATTTAATTGGCGATTTCAAATCCAGCACTATTCGCGAAAATTTTTCGTCAGGATGATATCCCACACGGGCGCGAAGGAAAATATCGTTATTGAAAGCGAAAGTGGCTTTTGTTGACAAAAGGAAAATTTTCGGAAAATCGATCACGATGCGGTCCGGGTTGGTCATGAATTTGTGTTCAAATTTTACCTTCCCATTGCAAATGATTTGAACAGTGGAATCGTCTCTCATTTCAACAGATTTTATCGCGGAACCTTCCGGCACAGGAAGGGCGTTGTCTGTGGTGTAAATGACGAAATCGACGCGCCTGTTTTTGAAGCGGCCTTCGCGCGTATTGTTGTCTGCAATTGGTTTCTCTTTGCCGTAACCGATGGGATAATAAAATCTATCGAAATCCACACCCTCTTTTTTGTTCAGAAAAACCATCACGCTATCCACGCGACGATGAGACAGTCGTATGTTATATTCTTCGGTGCCGATGAAGTCGGTGTGTCCGGAAATATGAACTTTCGTGCCAGGGTAGGTGTTAAGAATTTTTCCGATGCGATGCATGGTTTCAAATTCATCAGGACGAATGTTTGCCCTGTCAAAATCGAAATTAATCCGCATGGTCACCCAAACGCTGTCGGTCGGAGTTTGTGTGTGAACTTCGATTTTGCCTTTACTCTCTTTGGCGATCTGCTGCACTTGATTCAATCGATCCGCCATCAATCTGGCCACTTCTTTTGCCTGTTGTTCGGCTTTTTCCGTTTCCAAACGAGCTTTTTTCGCCGCATCAAGTTGCTGTTGAAGCTCGGCGGTCATCTCAGATATTCTTGTCTGATCCACTCCTAATTCAGGTCCCAGACTGCGAAATTCAAAAAGCATGGAAAAGCGATGCGTTGAACCGCCGAGCAAATCAAGCGGAGAGTAAGAATAATCAATTCTCACTTTGGACCCGTTAAGCCATTTCATCGGGATGTAAAGACCCATCCCTGCTGCCCAGCGATTGACCTCAAAATTGTGAAATTTGTATCCGCCGCGCAGCGCGATAATATCACCGATGATAACTTCGCCGCCGCTATAAATGCGGATTTTTTGGCTTGCTAACCAAGCAACATCTGTCGCCAGATTGATTTTTAAATTTTTTCCCAATTTTGTGTTAAATCCGATTCCACCGCGATAGGTTTCTGGTAAAGAAAATTCTTTTTCGAGGAATTTTAATTTGGTGATGGAAAAATTTTGAAGAGACGCGCCGTAAGAAAATCGCCCCTTTTTCAGCAGAACCCCCAAATCCATGCCCAGAGCGGTGGCTGAGTGTTCCGCCAAATTTTGTCGAATAACTTTCGCGGCGCCGCCAAAAGAGGCCTCCATGCCGAGAATCCGTTTGCGAAAACCTCCGCCAAAACTCATGGCGACATCAGTACTGTTCAAAATAGCGCCGGTGGGATCGAAATTGTTGTTAAGTTCGGTGATTTCGCCCTCATTGAAATAAATAATATCGACGCCGACTACGGCGAATCCCAGCGGCATGGCTATTCCCATCGACCCTTGCTGAGTGTCGCCAATCCACTTGTGGTAATTCAATCCGAGCGTGGTTTTTTTGAGCATACCCAAGCCGCCGACGTTAAAACGCATTAAATTGACGTCGTCAGCCAGGCCGGTAAACGCGCCTCCTAAGGCGACTTGCCTGGCCGAAGAATTGATTTGCAAAAATGAAGCGCCGTATTTGCCTATCCCTGAGCTGCTCTGAGCAAACAGTAGAGAATGATAAAGAAAAATGAGACTGAACACTAATATCGGCAGATAGACAGAGAATTTGAGTGACTTTCTATTTTCATTCATGGCTATATCCGTTTTTTGCTAAAAATTTTATCATCGAATGACCACTAATTTCCGAATCGAGCTGAGACGCGCGCCGGATTCTACAATATGACCGGATACTTTCACAAAATAGGTGCCGCTGCTCACCAGATCGCCGTTAGCATTTTTGAGATTCCACCAGTTATCAGCAAGCCCATACTGGTGCTTTGGAATCGGGTAGTTGTAATAAAACGAAAGTTGGCCGCTTAAAATCTCTCTGATCTTTGCGCCTGACAGAGTGAAAATTTCAATTTTGTCAATCGCAAGAGTGCCAATGGAACTGACAATGCGGATCCGCAGGGCGTCGCCGTCTTTGGGGCGATACGGCTGAGGAGCAAAATCAAATTCCAGCGCAGAGCTATTGTAATTCCAGAGCGTATCGGGCGCAGCGCTGCCGGTAGCGACTTCTAAAATAGGGACGTCAGAAATTGTGTCCAGATATTCGATTCCGATCTGGCTGCCGGAAATGGTTTGGATGTTGCCGTCGTCGGTGGTACGAACATTTTTCAAAATAATTGGCAACCCCCTTGTTGACAAAAAATTGCCTGTGAAATAAACATTCAGCGAGTCAGGCTGTTCAACGAGGGTGATTTTTTCCTGATCGCTTGTTTTATAGTCAAACACAGTGGCATAAATTGTATCCTGAGCGAATGAAATATTCCTGTCATTTTCGCCGGTAATGCGGACAAAGATCGTATCGCCTACCGTCGCCGTATCTATCGGCGCGAAGTACTGGTTTAAAAATGTAATGACGCCGCTTTTGTCCTCAATAACAAGCACCGAGTCCCCACTTTGATCGTCAGAATTAGTAGGATCGGTATAGTTGACAACAAGCGTGTCCCGATCAAAAACTTCAAGGAAACCGTTATCGGTAGCGGGAACTCCGATACTCAGAATAATGCCGGGGATGCTCGGTTGCAGCAAAAAGCCGCCGTTTGTCTGCCTGTTCAAGGTGATCTCTTCGCTGTCGTGGCTGAGCAAAGAATTGATGCGCACGGAAATCAAATCCGATACTTGCTCTAAATTGGCGTCATTCAGCAGAACCGTGACTCGATCAATATACGGTTGCCCCGGTTGTATTCTATCGGAAAAACGATAACTGGTGACCGGCTGAAAATTCGGGTCGACAAATTGAATTTCCGAGGGAGAAGAAGACGTAGATTCCCATTCCAATTGCCAGGAATCCAATGCCGGCGAGACTGAGCTATTATTGGTTTTGAATGTCGCTTGCAAATAGATGGCTTGTTTTTTCTCGAGCTGGACAACATTGGAAAGGGCCTCTTCATTCGATGTATCAACGTTGCTCGCCGTAAAGCTTCGAATAGGTGAATGGCTATACGCGTCCTTAATAGTAATTTTCAATTCTACTTTGTTACGATTTGCCGTATTTTCCGGTAGAACCGTTTTAAAAATGAGTTTGCTCCAGCGAGTAATGATATTATCAGCAGAATCTTGTATGACGGTGGTTGTGATCCTTCCTGTGGTGTTTACATCGTAGTAGAAATAATTTAAGATTACATCGTTCAATGTCGGCGTGTACAACGGATTCTGCGTGATGAGTTTTGCTTTGAATTGATAAAAACGGTGTCCGTTGTGCGCCGAATTGATGGCTGTCGAAGGCGAGACGTAAAAACTATCCGCCTCGCTGGGTCCATGCCAGGGGGCGGATTCCAGATCTCCCAGCGTATTAGCCGAACGTAGCTGCAGCTTCACAGATGTCACAGTTGCCATCGTATCCGCGTTCCAGATCAAATTTGTAAAACTCACTTCTTTGCCAATGTCGCGGGGATCAGAGACAAACTCTGATGTCGCGTATCCAATTCGTTCTGGTAAATTACCGTCCACAATTAAATGTTTGTTGTCCGGAAGTCGGTCAGCGTCCTTTAAATTGTCAAATCTTTTGCCGAATTCCCAAACGACCTGGCCAGCATTATTGACTTCGATGAGTCGATGATTTCCGGCGTCGGCGATCAAGATATTTCCATTGTCAAGAAAGTCGGCATCGGCGGGAAGGTTAAGTCCTTTTGAAAGTGAGTCCGGCGTTCCATTCGATGTGCCAAAGCTCCAAATAATGCCGTTTGTGTCCAGACTGACAAGAATAACGCGATGATTGCTCTGATCGGTAATGAGCACAGCGTTTTGCGCTTCGCTGTAGTCAATGTCCACCGGGTTGTTCAAACCGCTGTTATATTTCCATTCTATCGTGCTGTCTGCCTCGTTCACCAAAATAACACGATTATTTCCTTTGTCGCAGATGAAAATTTTCCCGGAATCAGGCATCGGTACGGCGTCTGCCGGACTCGACAGATAACCCGCAGCAGTGCCTTCAACATCAGCGTGGCCGTAGCTCCATTGAATATCTTTGGTCGCCTGGATTACTTTAATAACACGGTGCCGCCCCTGATCGGTGATTAATACTTTGCGAACGTTATCTGTGCCTTCCATTTCAGTATAACTGCAAGCATCGACGGGAAATGCCAAATAACGCGGATCATTCACGCTCTCGCCTGAAAATTCCCAGATGAGCGACCCTGTCGTGGGATTGATCTCCAGAACCTGCTTGCCGGCGCCGTCAGTGACCAGATAAAGTTCAGAACCAAGGAAAAGCCGAGCGTCAATGTCTTCGGCTGATTCCACTTTTATTTTGCTGGGCCAAAGCCAATCCTGTCCGGAAAGACTGAATTGAAAACCAGCAGGCTGGGAAGAAGATCCGTACAGCGGATTTAAAGTTACGGTCGAACCGATCTGTGCGTTCTCCAAAGAATCAATGTGCACAAAAAAGGGCGTCCCATCCTTCCACGTTCTCGTTTGCCCCCAAAGGGAAATCGAGAAAATGAAAAGAAGCGTTAACGTTAAATTTAGATATCTTTTTTTCATGACGAATCTGCTTTTTATTTTTTGGGGGTTACATTTCTGGTAACATTTATTTTTTGCAAAGAATTACATAGAATAAATATAAACAAAAATTATAAAAAAGCAAGTATTATTATTGTTTTGCAATATTTTATGATAAATTATGGAGAATTCTAAGTCGGACAACTTCAGCCCAATGAATTATTGAAAGCAATACCCCAAAACATGGATTTTTTCCAGATAACAAGTAATAATAACAGTTAGTTATAACATAAAAATATCTTCCTTTAGTTGTCATTTTTTTTAAAAAAACACAAAATATAAAGCGTGAAATTTAAATGACAGAAATGAAATTCAAATAGCTTTCAGAGCAAGAAGTTTTTCAGAAATAAACTCACCAAAATGGCAACGATCAAAACAACTACATAAATTAGCCAATCTTTTAGCGTTTTTTTGGGTTTCAATACACTTTGTGAGACCCAACCCCGATAGCCGCAACTGTGACATCGGTATGGTCTCTGTCGAAAAAAGAACTTACGAAATCTTTCGTAGGAGTTTTTTGTATGTGATTTATGGAATTGATATTTGCCGCATTCCGGGCAAGCTAACATTGAAGGCATGTAGCATCTCCATCTTTACTTGTGGGGATTTAAAAGAATTGAAAACGGCTGGATATCGCCCATATTCAATCAAAGTCTCTGTCCAGTCAAATGAATTCAGCCGTGCGACGGATTTTATTCTGCATTAAATATAATAAAAAATGGCAGGCAATGCAATAACAAAATAGCAGATGAATGAATTGTTTGTCGTTGAGCGGTCTGTATCTGATTCGATATGGCAGCTATATTTTCATGGATCGCAAAATTTGACTGAATCGCCTTATCATAAGCCGACTGAAATAAGCATGTGCGAAATGAGAAAACTCAGCAACAGAATGACAGCAAATATGGCGAGATGCCGCTTTTTAAGGCGAGGTAGCCCAATAGGCATTTGAATCCATGTCCGATATCCGCACTGATGACATCTGTACGCGTTTTGAAAGAGATATTTGTTGCGTAGTTTTTCAAAAATATTTCTGGTTTGAGACTGATAAAATTGATATTCGCCGCATATCGGGCAGGGTAAGATTGACGCCATAACGCCCCCCAAAATTTAATTTTCTTTTGCCACGTGATCAATAATATATATTGACAACCGGATTATTTTGCTGAAAAATCTTTTTGGGGATGATGAGCAAAATTGATCATTGCCGATAGTAAATGAAGTTACAAATTTTGTGCCGTGGCTGTGCGCAGATTTCATAAAAAAAAGCCCTCGCACTGAGAGCTTTATAGTATTATCAGTTAAATCTTCGTTTTTTGGGCAAAAGTTTAATTGTTCTCTTACATTGTCAATTTTTCATTTTCACTTGCTTGTCGCTTTATGCAGAGAAAATTTTTCCGGTCAAATTTTATTCGTAAATATAATTGAGCGGATTCATTTTTTTGCCGTAAGCAATGACTTCGTAATGGAGATGAGGCCCCGTGGCGCGGCCGGTCTGCCCCACTGTGCCGATAACGTCCCATCGTTTGACTTTTTGACCCATGCGAACTTTGACGCTGTGCATGTGACCGTACACAGTGCGGTAGCCATTGCCGTGGTCAATGACGACATATCTGCCGTAGCTTTTATGCGGCTTGTATGTCTTTACCACTTTAATAACGACACCGTCTGCGGGAGCGAAAATCGGCGTCCCTTCCGGCGCACCGAGATCAATGCCCATGTGTTTGGCGCGCGCTCCGGTGAAGGGATCGATCCGATAGCCAAATCGGGCGGTTAATCTACCTCTGCGCACTGGTTTAATGGTGGGGATGTGGCTGATTTCGTCGCTTCTGTTTTTCAAGGCTTCGTCTATTGCTTTGCGGCTTTCCGTTAGCAATTGCAGTTGTCGTTTGAGCTGATCGATTAATTCGGAAGTTTCAACCACTTCATTTTTTATCGGATGAGGCAATAGATCAAACTCCTCGGAGTAGGCGATTTCAGGACCGCCAACGCCCGCCATGCGAACATCCTGGCTCAGTGTATCCAACCCCGCCATAAGCCGCATTTCATCATCTCGCTGTTCCCATACGCGGATTTGGTGCTTTACCTCCTGAATGTTGTCGCGTATTTTTCCTAGCTGTTTCATCAGACTGGCATTCGCTTGCTCGAGTGATTCAACTTTAGTGTCATCGAGCCAGCCAGTAAAATATTTGATGCCGGCACCTACCGCAAGCACCAAAAAAACTATTGCCAGCAATGAGATGAACAACAGCTTTTTTCCGTCTAATGCGTAATCTTTGACTTTCGAATCACGCAAAGAAAAGAAAATCAGCTTGATCTTTTTATCACGCATGCCCACTTCCTCGTTTTGATTCCTTCCGACCCACAAATTAGTGTGTGCAACACTATAAAATTGGCAGGGAAACTAATGGTAAGTTGATATTTTGCAACAAAAAATATACAAAAATAATTTGGGTTTGTCAAGTAAAAAATTAAATTTTTGTAAAAGCTAGTACTAACTACCCTAAATACAGATAATTATAGGTGAGCCGATTCCTAATCTTAAAAATAATCTTATGTTACATAATATAATCACTAATGATCTTGAAGTCAAGTAAAAAGAATGTTTGGAGACATTAAATTTATTTAACATTTTGATTGATTTTGGCATGTCGCATCAAGGATTGCATGAAAAAATATTTTGAATTTTTTTCAGTAAAAAGTCGTGAATATGGCCGTTGGAAGCCACGACATCGCCGCTCCAGACGTGTTTTTTCCCACCTTCAAAGTCGCCAATCTGTCCCCCGGCTTCTTCGATGAGTAATGATCCCGCCGCGATATCCCACGGACTCAGTTTTAGTTCCCAAAAGCCGTCGAATCTGCCGCACGCCAGATGCGCCAGATCAAGCGCTGCGGAACCCGTTCGTCTGATTCCGCTGACGCGCATGAATATTTCCGCCAGCGCTTCCCAGTATAGCGTTAAAAAATTTCTATTTTTGAAGGGAAATCCCGTCGCAATCAGACATTCCGACAACTTATCGCGGTGCGATACGGAAATCCTTTTATCATTCAAAAAGCTGCCTTTTCCTTTTTCCGCGTGAAATAACTCATCGCGGAACGGATCGTAAATTACGCCTAAAACGATTTCGCCTTTTTTCTCCAGAGCAATTGAAATGGCGCTGTTGGGATAGCCGTGAATGAAATTTGTTGTGCCGTCCAACGGGTCAATGATCCATCTGGGCGCGTTTTGCGCGATGGATTTAACGGATTCTTCAGCGTAAATTTCGTGATCAGGAAATTGATCCGAGATGAGCTTGATAATCAGTTGTTCTGATTTTTTGTCAATTACAGTTACGTAATCGAACGGATTTTTATTTTCAACATCCGCGCTACCGATGGTGCCAATGGCGTTTTTCACTAAATTTCCGGCAGCAATGGCAGCGGTGATCGCCGTTTCTTTTTCGTTCACAATTTGAATCCGTGCAAAATTTTCACCAGCAGCCTTTACGAGGCTGGCTCGAATGGCAGACCCATCAATTAAAAATATCTAAAATACAACGTTGCTATTTGACTAAAGTTTCAAATTTTAAACAAAAGAAAATTTCAATCATACAAATGACATCTCACCCAATGGCCTTTTTTTACCATTTTTAGGTCAGGCGACAATTGCGTGCACTGAGAAAATTTTTTAGGACATCGCGGATGAAAACGGCAACCGGCCGGGATTTGAACGGGAGACGGAATGTCGCCGGTGAGCGACTTGCCTGCTTTCTTTTGATTGGGATCGGTCCTGGGCATGGCTTCCAGCATGGCTACGGTGTACGGATGCCAGGGAGAATTGTAAATTTGGTCAGCCCAGCCCAATTCCACGATTTGTCCCAGATACATGACAGCAACGCGATCCGCAACGTGTTCCACAACGCGAAGGTCGTGCGAAATGAACAAATATGAGAGAGAAAATTCTTTCTGCAAATCAATGAGCAAATTGATCACCTGCGCCTGCACCGAGACATCCAGTGCGGAAACAGGTTCGTCGGCAATGATCAGTTTCGGATTCATGGCGAGGGCGCGCGCGACGCCGATCCGCTGTCTCTGCCCTCCGCTAAATTCATGAGGATAGCGTTTTGCCTGTTCAGGGCGCAATCCGACTTTTTCCAGCAAATTTGCCACGAGCTCTTTTTTTTCTCTGCCGCGCGCGATGCCGTGATAACTGACTGCCTCGCCGACGATGTTTTCCACGTTCATTCTGGGATTAAGCGAAGCAAGCGGGTCCTGGAAAATAATCTGGATATGGCGACGAAGCGGTCGAAATTGCTTTTCATTGAGCGAAAAAATATCTGTGCCTTCGAAAAGCGCTCTGCCGTCCGTCGGCGGAATCAATCGCAGCAAGGTCCTCGCCAGCGTCGATTTTCCGCAGCCCGACTCGCCCACCAGCCCGAGTGTTTCGGAATGATTCAACGTGAAACTCACGCCGTCCACGGCGCGCGCGTAATTTTTCGATTTTGCCAACAGCCCGCTGCGCAGCGGAAAATATTTTTTGACATTTTCGCAAACGAGCAGCGGCTGAGATTGTGAGTTCGATTCATTCATTGATATTAGTGCAAAAATTTGACTGCGCTTTAGGCAAGGGCATCTTTATTGAATCAAATCGCTCTTAAGTTCCAACATCACAGCGACGCGATTCTCTGGCAGCCGTTCTGTTTTGACGATTCTGCCGCCGCTGAAATTCGCCTGGATTTGTCCAAAATTGTTAAAATCCGGATTTTTTGCCCAGCGCTTGATGTAAGCGCACCAACGATAAGCGTCCGCTTTTGCCGCCTGCTCCGCCATTCTCGTCGCGATAGCGTCCGTTTTGGAGCTATCCAGCGGCTCGCTCATTCCCACGGCCATGATCGTTTCCCACGTTGTGTCATAGCCGGCATTCACCAAATTTCGCCGCAGTTGAACATCATTGGGGTTTTCGCGAATGGATTGAACAATTTGAGTTAAAACGACAAACATGGAATCGTAATTGATGGGAGTTGGTTTTATCGTCAGCGTGGTTGAGTCGGAAAGTTGGCCTTGTTCCTGTTGATTGACGGCGCCGGATTCCATGTTTTCTTTTTTCTTCTGGCAAAATGTGACCGCCAGCAGGAGCAAAAAAAGAAGCGCTAATTTTCGCATGATGAACTCCTTCTAAAAAAGCTGCTCCGTCCCATTAAAGAGGCGGAGCAGCGTAATGACGAAATCAAGTTCCCATTTCCCACGAAGACAGATATTCTTTTTGTTCTTCAGTGAGTTCGTCGATGTTTACGCCCATGGCTTGCAGTTTCAGCCGCGCGACCCAGTCTTCAATTTCTGCCGGGACACTGTACACTTTCGGCTGGAACTCAGCGGCGTTTTTGACCACAAATTCCGTCGCCAACGCCTGCGTGGCAAAACTCATGTCCATTACGGAAGCCGGGTGTCCTTCGGCGGCGGCTAAATTAATCAATCGGCCTTCAGCGAGTAAATTGATGCGATGGCCATTTTTCAGCACGTATTGATCGACAAAGTTCCGTACCTGTTTCCGTTCCTCCACGGCAATATTTTTCAGGCCGGGGAGATCCAGTTCAACGTTGAAATGACCGGAATTAGCGACAATGGCGCCGTCTTTCATTTGTGCGAAATGTTCAGCGCGAATGACATGAATATCGCCGCTCAATGTGCAAAACAAATCTCCGACGAGAGCGGCTTCTTCCATTTTCATCACGCGGTAGCCGTCCATAGTCGCCTCCAGCGCGCGAATCGGATCTACTTCTGTCACGACAACGTTGGCGCCCATGCCGCGACAGCGATTGGCAAAACCGCGCCCGCACCAGCCATAGCCGGCAACGACCACCGTCTTTCCCGCTAACAGAATATCTGTGGCGCGAATGATGCCGTCCACTGTTGACTGGCCTGTGCCATAGCGATTGTCAAATAAATTTTTCGTCATCGCGTCGTTGACCGCAATCACGGGAAATTTGAGCGCACCGTCGCGTTCCATGGCGCGAAGCCGGATAACGCCGGTGGTTGTCTCTTCCATGCTGCCCAGAATTTGCGGCGCCATTTCTGCATGTTCAAAATGAATCGTGGAAACCAAATCCGCGCCGTCGTCCATGGTAACCTGCGGCGAATGCGCAATGGCGGCTTGGATGTGTTTGTAGTAAGTTTCCGTATCTTCCCCGTTGATGGCAAAAATCGGAATTCCGTAATCCTTCACTAAAGACGCAGTAACATCATCTTGCGTGGAAAGAGGGTTAGAAGCACACATGACGATGTCTGCGCCGCCTGCTTTGAGCGTTCGCGCTAAATTTGCGGTTTCCGCTGTCATGTGCAGGCAAGCGGACATTTTTTTGCCTGCTAAAGGCTTCTCTTTTTCAAATCTTTCACGTACTAATTTCAAAACCGGCATATCATGATCCGCCCATTCGATGCGTTTTTTTCCTTCGGGCGCCAAATTTATGTCTTTAATGTCGTAATCCACAAGTCCTCCTAAAATGATTTCAAAAATAAAGTTCAGAGTTTAAAGTTCAAAGTTTTAGGTGTCGTTCAAAAATCGCCTGAGAATCTTTATTTGACAAATGACAACAAAAAAAATGCAAAAATAGAGACGCGCAAGCAAAACTCGAAACCAGGAATTAACCAGCCATTACGTCCACCAGATCTGTTTTCTCCCAGGTAAATGTTTTTTCCTGACGACCAAAATGGCCGTACGCTGCGGTGGCACGGTAGATCGGTTTGCGAAGATCCAATTTTTCAATTATTCCCCGCGGCGTCAAATCCACGTGTTTTTTGATTCGAGCTTCAATCTCTTTCTCCGCCATTGTCCCGGTACCATGAGTATCAACCATCACGGAGACCGGCTCCGCCACGCCGATGGCGTAAGCGATCTGAATAGTACATTTTTTCGCCAGTCCGGCAGCAACGATATTTTTCGCCACGTAACGGGAGGCATAAGAAGCGGAACGATCCACTTTTGTCGGATCTTTCCCGGAAAAAGCGCCACCGCCGTGAGGCGCGTAGCCGCCGTAAGTATCGACGATAATTTTTCTTCCCGTTAATCCGGCGTCTCCCTGAGGTCCGCCAATCACAAATCTTCCCGTGGGATTAATGTGAATCACAATTTCGTGATCATTCACCATCTCTTTCGGCAAAACGGGCTTGATGACGTGGTCGATGATTTCTTTGCGCAGATCGACAAGTTTCACGTCCGGGCTGTGTTGCGAGGAAATAACCACTGTGTGTACCCATTTCGGTGCTCCGTCGACGTACTCGATTGTGACCTGAGATTTTCCGTCCGGGCGCAGAAACGGCAAAATATTTTTCTTGCGCACTTCCGCCAGCCGACGTGTCAATTTATGCGCCAATTCAATGGGAAGCGGCATAAGATTTTCTGTTTCATCACAAGCAAATCCGAACATCATTCCCTGATCGCCGGCGCCGTCTTTATCCACGCCCATGGCGATGTCCGGAGATTGGTGGTCAATTGTAGAAAGAATTCCTACCGTATCGGCGTCGTAGCCAAACGAAGCGTCGATGTAGCCAATGTCTCGAATGACTTCCCGCACCAGCGTGGGAATATCAACGTAAGTGTTCGTGGTAATTTCTCCGCCGACAATAGCAAGACCGGTGGTAACAAATGTCTCGCAAGCAACTCTGCCGTTCGGGTCTTTTTCAAAAATCGAATCCAGTACCGCATCGGAAATCTGATCGGCCATCTTATCGGGATGACCTTCCGTCACTGATTCTGATGTGAACAAAAATGATTTCATCTTTCTCTCCTAAAAATATGTCATTTAAAAAATTTTATCAACATTATGATTTTGTTCAATACCAATTAATTGCGCAATTCGAGCAAAATTTTTAATAAAAAAAATGTAACTATTCCCTGTCGCGACAAAAAATTCTTTTGCTCAGAATTGCTTAATTTTTGATTTGACTTAATTTGTCTTTGAGAATCTGGATTTTCTCAATCGGAGTCGGATCTACTTTGTTGCGAATGGCAAGATAAAAACTCGTCATGTCGCCGAGATAAATGAGCGAAAACAGCCGCGCCAGACGCGACTTACCCAGAGTTTGGAACGAAAGAACGGAATTAGTGACTTGTTCCAAAATCTCTTTTGTGATCGACATGCGCGCTGCATTTCGCGGGTTGTCTTGCGCGTCTTTGAGATAAATTATCTGAAATTTACGCAGCAACTCCGGCAGTTGATCCCAACCGACAATTTCGTTGTGATTCAATTCCGGAAAAACATTGGCAAAAGCCAATTGTTTGGCATTTTCCGAGAACTGACATTTCCAGCGCAGGGCAACTGAATTGAGCATGTCATTGCTGCTGTAAATTACGGGAATTTTTCCGGCGAGTTGCTCCGCGGTCCGCATGGCCAGATTTTCAGCGGACTGAGGCGAATATTTTTCCGCCAATTCTTTCAACAATGCAAGTGTTTCTTGAAAATCTTCTTTTTCCACACTGACCAGCTCGTTGCGCGAAAGCAGCAACAGCGCCGGAACGCTCAAATATCCCAGGGCACAGCGCGGCGGCATGCCACCGGGAATCGTGATGACCGGAATTTTATTCTCCCCGGCGTGTTGTTTTAATTTTCCCCCCGAAGTCACGCAAACAATTTGCGCTTTCCGATTGAGCGCCTCGCTGAAACAGCTCAGCGACTCTTCGGTGTTGCCTGAGAAACTGAAAACAACCACCAACGTATTTTCATTAACAAAATTTGGCAAAACATAATTTCGGTTCACCTGCGCGGGCACGCGCAACTGATCCCCGACGCAGCTAATGATGACATCGCCGCCGATGGCGGATCCGCCCATGCCGACGAATAAAATATTTTTTATTTTTTCAGCGGCCAGCGAAATGTTTGCATTGTTGCCGATTTCCATGGCTTGATTAAATTGTCTGGGAAATTCGCGCAGCAATTTCACCATGTTGCTTTTGTCAATAGTTTCGATCTGATCCGTTCCCATCATTTTCAGCTCCGTTTTCATTAAATTACTTTCATTCGATATCTTGTTCGATACACATTTTTCAAATAAGTTTCAATTTGATCGGATGTCTTCATTTGCAATGCTTTTTCAGCAATCTGTTCCGCATCTTTAAAAGTGACCAAGCGGATGATTTTTTTCACCTCCGGCAACATCGGCGGGCTCACGCTGAGTTCGTCGATATCAAGTCCGAGCAGCACAAGAATAGCGAGAGGATCCGCCGCCATTTCGCCGCAAATACCGACCCACACACCCTTGCGATGTCCGGCAATGATCACGTCTCGAATCAAACGCAGCACCGCGAGAGGCATTCGTTTGTAAAGATGGGCGACTTTGATATTGCCGCGATCGACTGCCAGCGTGTATTGTATCAAATCATTGGTGCCAATACTCAAAAAATCGACATCTTCGGCTAAAACGTCAGCCATCAAAGCCGCAGAAGGTGTTTCGATCATAATTCCAATTTCGATATTCGGATCGTAGGGAATTTTTTTTGAGCGCAAATCTCCTTTCACCTGATCGATAAGCGCTCTGGCGTGGCTTATTTCTTCGTGGCATGAAATCATTGGCAAAAGGATTTTTACATTGCCTTTTGCGCTGGCGCGGAGAATGGCTGTCAATTGAGACTTCAAAATTTTCCGATGATCCAGACTGAAACGAATGCCGCGGCTGCCGAGCGCCGGGTTATCTTCTTCCGGAAATGAAAGATAACGCGGGTTTTTGTCGCCGCCAATATCCAGCGTTCGGATGATCACCGGGTGCGGATAAATGCTTTCTGTAATGCGACAATACTCGGCAAATTCTTCTTCCTCGGAAGGAAGCTGGTCGCGCGTAAGATAAATGTATTCAGTACGAAAAAGTCCGACACCCTGAGCGCCATAATTGATGACCGATTTAATTTCGTCGGCAAAATCCAGGTTCGCCGACAGCTCCACATCTTTTCCGTCGAGAGTTCGGGAAGGCAAATTCCGAAAAGCGGACAGGCTTTTTGTTAATTCATCGTATTCGGTTCTCAAGTAAACATATTTGTCCAAAATCCGCTTTGACGGATTGATGATGATGTCTCCGTTGTTACCGTCAAGGATGACCAGATCGCCTGTCTGCACTAACTCGGAAATATTTTGCGCGCCGACGACCGAAGGGATCTCCATCGACCGCGCCATGATTGCCGCGTGAGAATTTTTGCCGCCTTTGTCTGTAGCGAACGCCAGAACTTTATTTTTGTCCAGCATGACCGTCTCGGACGGAGTCAGGTCGCGCGCCACGATGACGGATTTTTTCACCAGACTTTTAAAGGAAACGGGTTTTTTTCCCTGAATGTTTCGAATCAGTCTCCGTTTAACGTCCTTGATGTCGGCGACTCTGCCCATGAAAAATTCATCGTCAGCATTTTCCAGCGAATCCTGGTATTTTTTCATCAATTGATGATAAACAAAATCGGCGTTTTTCAATTGATTGGCAATTTGCAACTTTGTTTCTTTGATGATAACTTGATCGTCAAGCAACATTTGATGGGCGTCAAAAATTTCGCTGGCGTCTTTGTCAATTTTGTCGCGAGCTTGTTTTTGAATTTCATGCAATTCCTGCCGCGTCAAATCGATGGCTCTGTCGAATTTTTTGATCTCCCGATCCACTTCCTCTGGCGGAATGTCACGTTCCTCGACCTTAATGACATCGCCGGATAGCTTGTAAACCACCCCGATGGCAATACCCGCAGACGCTGCAATCCCTTTTATTTGAATATTTTTTCGTTTTTTACTTGTGGGTGTCATTTCTACTCTTCATCAAATTTTCTCTCAAATAAATCGATTAATTCCGCCAGCGCCTTTTCTTCGTCAGGCCCGTGGACCTGCAACGTTAATTCGGTCCCTAAAGCCGCCGCCAGAGTCATGACTCCCATGATGGATTTCCCGTTAACTTCCAGACCGTTTTTCGCCAGCGCTACTTCTGATTTGAACTTCGACGCAATTTTTACAAGTTGCGTTGCCGGACGCGCGTGCAGACCTTCTTTATTTTTAACAGTGACTTTCCGTTTGATCATCTTTGTTTTCTCTGTAGATAGCAAAATTAATTTATCAAATTTTAAACAATTATCTTTTTTGTCCTTATGAATCTTGGAAACTTCGAGGCTGAATAATTACTTTGAAAATAAAAGAATGCAATGTTTTTACATAGCTAACCAATAGTAATCAACCCAATGATGATCGAACTGATCACCACAATAATCAAAATAAAATCGACTGATAATTTTTTTTGACGAGCAAGAAAATAGCAAAAAATCAACGACGCTGAAAAAATTATCGCCTCGACCACTTGGTGCGGCGTTTTGTGCAGCGAAAATAAAACCGCTACCGTCGCTGCGCCGGCTAACGCCGAAAAAATCTGGGCGGTGATTTGAAAATACTTTTTTGTGCCGCGCAGAGATAAATCTCTGATAATATCGAATCCCTTGACAAAACCTTTGACGAGGCCGCGAATGCGAATGTAAAGATGGGCTGTATTAAAAACAATCAAAAAAATGAACGCTCCCGCGATTCCGAAAAGCCATGCCACTGTCACGCCGATAAGCGCGCTCATGGGCAGATAGTATTTCCAGAAAAGTGTGTCCCCGATGGCGCCGAGAGGCCCGATGACGCGCTTTTTGAATACGCCGATGGGCCGCAAACTATCCCATCTTTTGAGAATGGCCTGCTGTTCGAGATTTGCCACAGCGCCCAGCGCATAGGTGACGAAAAAAGGATGCGAATTGAAAAAATCCAGATGCCTTTCCATGAAATTGGCAAATTTCTCCGGGCTTTTGAACAATCTCCTGGCAATCGGCAGCAACGCGAAACAAAATCCCAGCCCCAACATGCGCTCGTAATTAAACGCCGCTTGGACAAAAAAAGATCGCAAAAAAACGCGCGCCAGGTCTCTTTTTCTTATTCGCGCCATGATTTCTTCTGTTTGTTTGTCATAAGCAATTTAATAAAATTTGAATTTATCAAAAAAACAAAAGCCAGAGCCCCACGCCGATAAACGTCGGGACCAAGTAGCAGCGCTTTGTCTCTTTGTTTGTCAAAAATAGCGTCAGTACGCTGCCAAAACCCACGCCCAAAATGCCAAATTTTGCCATGCCAAAGGCGTCGTTAAAATTTGGATGAATGAATTTGATAATGACGGGAAGCACCAAATATCCACTGATCAGTCCCGCTGCCGTGAGTGCGAGGCCCATCACGAACGAGTGCGCCGCTCCCGTTAAATTCAAAACAGTAATCTGTGAAAATTCGCCCCGTTGTATCGCCAAATCCGCTTTTTGCACCAGGGATAAATTTTTTTGTCGAACAAACTCAATAAAATTAGCGCCGATTTTAGCAATTCCCATGCCAAACAAAAAATTGATAATGATAATAATATTATCCTGATTCAATTTTTGGCGAAAAAAAACGATGGCTAATCCGGCGGCGACGACGGCTCCCAGACTATTTTCCGAACCGTGCTTCCCGCCCAACGGCATGTCAATCAACCACGGCAATTCGAATAATATGCCGAAAGTGACGCCGACTTCGGTCATGCCGAAAATAGCGCCCGTCAAAGAGCATATTACGATGGGGCGGTTTATCATAAACTGAAACGCCGGAACTGCGTCAACTGCAGCAATCCCGCCAAGAATACTCACAATTGCAAAAATCAGTACTGTTTCCATCATGATTTTCGGTTTAAAATGTAAGTGAGCAATTGTTTCAAATCTCGCTGAGCCTGATTTTCGGGCAAATTATTTACATGGCGCTCAGCTTGCAAAATTCTTGATTTTACTTCTTCGTGGGCAAATTTTAACGTACCTGTCGATTCAAAGATTGATCGAACTTGTTGAATGTCTTCTGAGTCGATTTGTTTTTTTTGGTAAATTTTTAGAAATTTTTGTTTAATCTTGTCATCTGCATTATTCAACGCATGGACATAAAGCAATGTTTTCTTCTTTTGCCGAATGTCGCTGCCAAAAGTTTTGCCGGAAGTGATTTCCATGTCCAGAACATCGTCCTGAATTTGAAACGCCAAACCCAACTGCCGGGCATATTCGCGCAAATCTGAAATTTGCTCCCCCCTCGCACCGGCAATTTCGCCGCCGATTTCCGTGCACAGCATGAGCAGACGCGCTGTTTTTTTTTCGATCATTTCCAGATATTGCTCGACGGAAATGTGGTTTTGATTTTCGAATTCCTTGTCTAACGCCTGGCCTTCGCATAAATCAATAATACCCTCGGTGAAAATGCGGGCGATCTGTTGAATTCGCTCGGATTTTGTCAGCAACAAATGCAAATAAGACAAGGCGACCAAACCGTCTCCCGTGAGAATGGCGGTGGCTTCGTCCCATTTTTTGTGCACGGTTTCTTTGCCGCGGCGGAGATCGTCCTGGTCCATGATGTCGTCGTGCACAAGAGTAAAATTGTGCAACAGTTCAACCGCAATGGCCGCATCCAGACAATCTTCGACGTGCCCGCCGGCGGCTTCGCACGCCAAAATCAACAAAATGGGACGGATTCTTTTGCCCTCAGTTTGCAAAACATAGCGCACCGGCTCGTAAAAAGATACCGGCAATTTTTTTCGGGCGACTTTCTCCAATTGCTGATTTATCAGATTTCGATAATTGGCAAATCTTTGCTTAAAATCGTTCACACCGCCTCAGGTAATTGCAATTTAACTATCTTAAATTTTAAAAATTATAAAATAAAAAGTACAAAAAATTATTTTAGAAAGCAAGTAAAACTTTGTTAGCAAATCAAACGTGCGCCATCGGCGGCTTTATTTTAAGCCAGCTAAATCACAGCTCCTTCATCAAAAGAAAATATTTTTTTGTCCGCATCCAGCGTGACCTGAACGCCTAACGGCATCGTTGGCTTATCCGCCTCATGTCCGACTTTCAAGCCGAAAAGCGCCGGACACTTCAAATGTCCCAGCCGGTCTTGCAGAACTTCTTCCACGCTCAAATTTGTCGGAAAAGCCGGTTTGTAATCCCGCGGCGCGCAATCGGGACAGAGATCGAAAATAATGCCATTGACCCGATCCAATTTTCCCGAGAGCAACAATTGCGTGAGCATGCGATCGATGTCGTAAGGCTCCTCGCCGGTTTCTTCCAGAAATAAAATAGCTTCTCGGAAATCCGGCTCGTATGGCGTTCCCAGCAGCGCCGTCAACAGCGTCAAATTACCTCCGACGAGTCTGCCTGTGGCCTTCCCGCTGCGAATAGTCGCCAGATGCGCTGTCGGTCTGAGCGGATTATCCGGCTCGGGCAGTTCCACTTCGCCGATGGCTGCCGTGGATTGAACGCTTTGATAAAAATAGCGCTGCGTGTATTCGGAAAAACTGGAAATCGCCACAGGACCATGAAACGTCACCAGCCCTGTTTTTGCATAAATTCCCAGACAAAGAGACGTGATGTCGCTGTATCCCATCAAAATTTTCGGATGGGAACGAATCAACTGGTAATCAATCAAATCGAGCAGACGCATGCTGCCGTAACCGCCGCGCAGGGCAAAAATCGCTTTCACGGAATCATCGCGAAACATGTCGTGGAGATCGGAAACGCGCTGTTCGTCCGTACCCGCCAGATAGCCGTATTTTTCCGCGATGTGTTTTCCGGTTTGCACTTTAAAACCCAGCGATTGCAGCGTTTCAATGCCTTCGCGAATCGTCGCCGGCTCAAAAACACAGCTCGCCGGCGCAATTAATCCCACAGTATCGCCTTTTTTCAAACGAGGCGGTTTGATAATTTTTCTGCTTGACTCGCTGCGCAAAATTGTCGGAATTGCTGCTGCGCCAGCGGCAGCCGCTCCCATTGAAGCTAAAAAATGGCGTCTGTTCACCGCTGTTTTATTTTTTCCCATTTGTAATGCCTTTTTTGATTAATGAACTGACACAATTTCATCGGTTGGAGTTTTAATTTTGACAATCATTTCTAATTCCACAGGAACGTTGAGTGGCAGTTCAGCCACACCAACCGCGCTGCGGGCGTGGACGCCTTTTTCGCCTAAAAGTTCGCCCAGAAATTCGGACGCGCCATTGACGACCGCGGGCTGTTCCGTGAAACCTTCCGCGCTGGCGACAAACCCGACAACCTTGACGACCTGCTCGATTTTCTCCAGATCGCCGATCACGCCTTTGATGGCTGCCAGGGCGTTCAATGCACAAAGTTTCGCCGCTTCGTAAGCTTGTTCTTTGGTCACTTCTTTCCCGACTTTTCCGGTAAATTGTATTTTTCCGCCGGAAATGGGAATTTGTCCGGAAGTGTACACCACATCTCCCGACAAAATCGCCGGAATGTAAGCAGCCACAGGCTTTGGCGTCGCCGGCAAAGAGAGCCCCATCGTTTTTAATTTTTCTTCAACGGTCATGTCGATTCCTCTCATTGTAATTTATAATTTTTCAATCATTTTTATCAAAAATGCGAATGACCAGTTAAAATTGAAGATAAGACGCTAATCGATTGTTTTTAAAATCGATTGTTTTTAAAAGGCTGACGCCTTAACTCCAATCCAATTTCGGAATTAAGCCGTAAGGCTTTTATTGTTTTTTATTGCTATTTTACTAAAAAATTTTCAACTGGTCATTCATATCAAAATACGATGAGCAGAGAGTTACTATAAATTAAAAAGAAATGGGTAAAAATCAAGGAATTTGTTAACTTTCCAAAAAATAATGCTTATCGCTTGACATTTTGATAAAAATTTTTAAATTTGGAGAAGCTCGGTTACAGGAATCGTTGGATTTGAAGAAAAACGTGATAGCCGAAACAGGAGAGGTGAAAGATGCCGATTTATGAATTTTATTGTGGAAAATGTAATGTCATCTACCAATTTTTTTCCCGGACAATTAACACAGAAAAAATTCCTGCCTGTCCCAAATGTAGCAATCCACAGTTGGAACGCGTGGCGTCTGTATTTGCGACCATTTCGGGCGAGAAAGAAGAAGACGATTTCGATCTGCCGATTGACGAGTCCAGGATGGAGCGGGCGATGCAGATGTTAGCGAGGGAAGCGGACAAAATCGATGAAGACGATCCGCGGCAGGCGGCAAATTTCATGAGAAAATTAGCCAAAGAAGCCGGGCTCAAATTGGGCCCGAAATTGGAAGAAGCAATGCAGCGCATGGAACAGGGCGAAGACCCGGACAAGTTGGAAGAAGAATTCGGCGACGAACTGGATGTGGACGATATGTTTTTGCTGCAGAGCCACAAAAAATTAGCCGGACAAAAGAAAAAAATTCGACGCGATGAGAATTTGTATGATCTTTGATGCAGGAGAAATTGATGAAAAAATTTTCCAAAGACAAATTGCTCGTTGAGGGCAAAACGAAAAAAATCTGGAGCGTCAAAGAAAATCCCAATTTGATCATTATTGAAAATAAAAAAGACATCACTGCTTTTGACAATCCGGAATTCACCAAACGATTCGAGATGAAAGCACGTTACGCGACAGCGACGACCTGCCGCGTGTTTGAGTTGCTGCAACGGAAAGGAATTCCCGTGGCGTACGTAGAACAAATTTCCGACACGGAATTTTTGGCGCCGGTTTGCGAAATGATTCCGTTGGAAGTTGTCGCCCGGCGTTACGCCGTGGGCAGTTTTCTCAAAAGGCATCCGGAATTTGCACGCCGGGGGGATGAAAAACCGTTTCGATTTGACGACTTGAAAATTGAATTTTTTCTGAAAACGACACAAGGGAAATTAATCAATCACGCCGAAAAAGTTGTGGTTGAAGGCTTGGATGCAAAAAAGGGCGAAGAAGACCCGCTGATCGAAAATCCGAATTCTCTGAAATGGAAATTATTGCATCCGAAAAAGCAGCCCTCTGATCCGGCGAGCGACTTGAAACGCGAAATTGCCGCCGTGGAAGTCGTGAATAATCTTTCGGAAATTTCTTTCATGAAAGACACACTGAGAAAAACTTTCCTCTCTCTGGAAAAAGCATGGTGGGAAACCTGTCGCTACCGGCTCATCGACATGAAGATTGAATTTGGCAGGACGAAAAAAGGCGAGGTTCTCATCGCGGACGTGATTGACAACGATAGCTGGCGCCTGCGCGATGAAAATTGGCAGGAATTGAGCAAAGAAGCCTTTCGCCAGGGCGAGGAACTTAGCGAAGTGGAGCAAAAATACGGACTGGTCGCCGAACTCGTTGAAAAATGGAAAAAGTGAGAACGATCAAAAAATAGGAGCCAACCATGACGAAGATGCAATCGGATTTTTTTGAAATGAGTCAAAAACTCATCGTTTTCTTATCTCTTGTTATGCTCATTGTCGGAGGCGCATTTTCCACATCGATGGCGCAAACTAAAATCTTCTACCTCGACGAATTGGATTTGTCAACCATGAACCAGGACTGGGGCTATCCGCAAAAGAACTTATCTGTTGACAAAAATCCGCTTTCCGTCGCCGGAAAAGTTTACTCCCGCGGCGTGGGGACACATGCCAACTCGCTCTATTTGCTGGAGTTGAACGGAAACGGTGAACGATTTTCTGCCATGGTCGGCGTCGATGATGAAGTGAAAGATCGCGGAACAGTTGAATTCATCCTTTTAGGCGATGACACCGAGTTGTATCGCAGCGGCGTCATGCGCGGCGGCGATCCGGCAAAAAAAGTCGAGGCCGACTTGTCCGGCGTGAACAAATTTTTTCTGCAAGTCTCCCAGACGGACGATAACATCAACTACGATCACGCGGACTGGCTCGAAGCAAAAATTAGGATGAAAAAAGGGAACCCAAAAATTGGGAGAATTGTGTCCATGGAACCTTACATTTTAACGCCCAAACCGGGGAAAGAGCCGAGAATCAACGGAGCAAAAATTTTTGGCGTTCGTCCGGGGACGCCGTTTCTGTTCACGGTGCCTGCCACCGGAGAAAGACCAATGACTTTTTCTGCGGAAAATTTGCCCGCCGGATTGCAGATCGACGCCGAAACAGGACGCATCACCGGAACCATTCAGAGCCGCGAATTTCAAACTTATCACATCACGCTGAAAGCGAAAAACAAGTTCGGTGAGGCCAAACGCGATTTTCGCATTGTTGTCGGCGAAAAAATAGCGCTCACGCCGCCCATGGGATGGAATTCCTGGAATTGCTGGGGACCAACAGTCAGTCAGGAAAAAGTTGTTTCGTCAGCCAGAGCCATGGCGAAAAAAGGTCTGATTAATCACGGCTGGACTTACATCAACATCGACGACGGCTGGCAGGGAATTCGCGGCGGAAAATACAATGCCATCATGGGTAACCGCAAATTTCCGGACATCAAAAAAATGATTAGTGAGATTCACGCCCTGGGTTTGAAAGTCGGGATTTATTCCACGCCCTGGCGCGGCACATACGCCGGACACATTGGCGGTTCGTGCGATAATCCGGACGGCACTTATGGTTGGATTAAATCCGGCGAGCACAACGAAGACATGCGTCACAAAGAGCGAAAAAATATCCGTAACGATTACACCTTCGGAAAATATTCCTTTCTCTGGGGAGATGTCCAACAATGGGCAGAATGGGGATTTGACTATTTAAAATACGATTGGAATCCCATTGACGTGCAAAATGTGGGAATCATGTCTTCCCTTTTGCGGACTTGCGGCAGAGATATTGTGTTTTCTCTCTCCAATAGTGCTGTTTTTGAAAATGCACCATTTTACGCCCGATTAGCTAATGCCTGGCGCACCACAGGCGACATCACCGACAGTTGGGGCAGCATGGCAGGAATCGGTTTTAATCAACACCGTTGGACGCCCTACGCCGGACACGGTCACTGGAACGATCCGGACATGCTCGTCGTCGGAAAAGTTGGCTGGAGCGACAATCTGCACCCGACGCGTCTGAGCCCGGACGAACAATACACCCACATCAGCCTCTGGTGTTTGCTCAGCGCCCCGCTTCTTTTAGGCTGCGATCTGGCGCAATTGGACGATTTTACTTTGAATTTGCTGACAAATGATGAAGTGATCGAAGTGAATCAGGATCCGCTGGGCGATCAGGCGGTGCAAGTGAATTCCGATGAAAACTTCCCTGTTTACGCCAGGAAAATGGAAGATGGCTCGCTGGCTGTCGGTTTATTCAATCGCGATTTCCGCGGCAAAAAAGAAGTTACCGCCAAATGGGAAGACCTGAAAATTTCCGGCAAATGGAAAGTCCGCGATCTCTGGCGGCAAAAAGACCTCGGCGTTTTTGAAGGGAAATTTTCCGGTGAAGTGCCGGTGCACGGAGTGGTTTTGGTGAGAATGTTTCCAAAGCAAGATTAATGAAATAATCAGATAGCCGAATATTTTGTAAGGCGGACGCGCCGCAGGTGACTGCGCCTTCGGCGCATTTGCTCTGATTAAGCTGATTTTCAGGGATTTTTCAAATCACTCCCTGAAAATCAGCCAAATCCGTGGGCATCCGCGTGCAAATTGGATCTTAAAATTTGTTCAAAAAAACTGATTTATGAGTTTCGCTATTTCTCACCGCGTTTTTCCCGCCTCTGTTTGAATTGTTCAACAATCTTTTTCGTATCAGCGGTAGGCAAAATTGTTCGCTCATGCCACACAATTCCCGTTTTGAGCACACGATTCATTTCGCCGTCTGACAATTCATTAAACTCTGATTTTTTCATGGAATTTTGAATTTGATCAAAAGCAGCAATAATTTCTCGAACATTTTGTTCGCGCTGTTGATGCAAATAATAGAAAAGCACCTCCATCAGCAAGGAAATGGCAGCGCCGAAATTCTGATTGGCAAATAGCGACATCGCCAACTGGCTTTTCGTCTTGGCAATGAGTTCTAGGTCATCCGATTCCGTCATTTTTGTCAGCGCCTCTTCGTAAAATTGTATCGCTCGGCCTTGCAGATTAATTTGCTGATAGGCGAAAGCCATGTTTGCATAAATTTTTGCAGCGAACCGGTCATTTTCCGGCTCCGGATATTCCAGTCCTTTTTCGTAGGCAATTATTGCTTGCTGCCAATCTTTCAGTTGCAAGTGGAGTTCTGCAATATGAAAATAATTGTCAGCTAACAGTTTCTGATCTCCTAACTGCTCCTGAATGCCCAACGCTTTTTTGTAATACGCGAGAGCTTCTTCCCCTTTGTTCCCTGCTTCGAGGATTTGAGCCAAATTTATCTGGGTTAAAAATAAACTTTGCAAATCGTCAATCTGACGAAATTTTTCCGCTGCCTGTTGGTATGCCTCAACGGCTGCCTCCGTTTCCCTTTGCTGTTGATAGACCAGCGCCAGGTTGTTGTAACTTTGAGCGGCTGTTTTTATATCATTTGCTTTTTGCGCTTCTTCAATGGCTTTTTTGAAATATTCATTCGCTGCTTCAAGATCGCGTCTGGCTTTGAAAATCATCCCCAGATGTCCGCACACGCGCGCTGAGCCCTGGGGGTCGTTTGCTTTATTGAAAAATGAACGCGCCGATTGCAGATGAATAATCGCCTCGTTCTGCTGATTTTGTTTTTTGTAAAAATTAGCTAACGTAAGGTAGAGATTTGCCGTTCGCTGGTGATTTTTGGTGCGCTCTGATTCGCGGACGGCATTTTTGAAATGGTCAATCGCTTTTTCCGCGTCTCCTTTTTGCTGAAAAACTTGCGCCATGTTAATCAGGCTCTGTATCGAAGCGGCAATTGCCCCAGTGGACTGAAATCGTTCGTGCGCCAAACGATAGCATTCCAGAGAATTGTCCCAATCCTGCAATTTTTGATAAACCAATCCCAGATTGCTGTACGCCACGGTGACCCAGCCCGGCAATTCCTTCTCGCGCGCGAGTTCCAGCAATTTTTCCCAATTGCGCGCCGCGCTCTCGTGAGCGCCGATCTCCGCGTAAAAAATAGCTACCTGATTGAACAATTCCGGCTCCGAAGCGTGCAGTTTCAACTCCAGTAAATTAGGAACCGTATTTTTTATCAATTGCGCATCACGAAATCCGTGGTAAAAACGGATGCACAGCTTGGCAGTTTCAGTATTGCTAATCGACTTGATGCCGGCGCTCGCTAAAATGAGGGCAGCGGCGGTCTTGAAAGTGTTCGCGCGAAATTTTTTGTAAAATAACAGCAACAGTGAGAGAATGGTCATCAACTCATTGGGTTCGGATGAAGCAACGAGTTCGTGAAAGGCGGGATTAATCTCCCCCATCGGAAAATAAAAATTCTGGGCAATGAATTCACCCAACAATTCAGGCCTGAAATGAATGATGTCGTTGGTCACGTAAAAATAGCGCAAATTTCTCAATTTGACATACGAGCGAAAGGTCTTTTTACAAAACGGATGGCTGCGATGAATGCCCTGCAACATCACCGAGCGCGCAATGAACTCGATGCCCGGAGCGCCAAATTGCTCGTAAATGTCCCGATAAATTGCCTGCAACAAATCGGCGGAATCCGAAATTTTAGATAAAAATTTTAAGACGTCAAACGCATTGTTTTCTTTTATTTTAAACTGAATGAACTCGTGCGCCAGGGCAAGGATCTGCGGGTTTTTGTTGGCAATTTGTAGCAGCCGCTGTTTGATTTCCACGTTGAGGTAATCCGCGTTTTTGACCGTCAAAAGTTCGCCAATATTTTCCAGGGAATTCAATTCAAACGTGCGGTAACTTTCCACGCGGAATTCTTTCAGCACGTCAGTCAGGTCTTGCAAATATCTCGTCAAAAGAATGAATTTCACTTTTGCGCTAACAACGCGTAAACAGAACTGAACAGCTTTGCGCGGATTCAAATGCACATCGTCGAGGATGATGAATTTTTTCGCTGATGGCAGCCGCTGGAACGACTCACTCAGTTCGACAGCATCGATTGCATCGTCGTTCCAATTGGCGAAATAGCAGGAGTTCTTCTTCTGCGTGTGAGCAAATTCGTAAATAGCGCGCGTTTTCCCGCTGCCGGACGCGCCGAAAATGATGACGAACGGCGCGCTGTTATTTTTCATCAGCGCAGCGATCTCACGAACAACGTCAATCGGCTCGATATTCCCGCTGACGTACTGTTCCCGCGTCGGGAGCCAGTCGAAGCTGAAGATCGCCGCTGATTCAAATTTTTGATTAATTGTTTCAAATATCAGTTCGGACATGAGCGCCTTTTTTTGTAGAGATTCTTGAAATTGTTTTTCGTAACTATTCAGCTACAAAGGCTCGAAGATTCCAGGTTTAAATTAGTAACAAATTAACACAAACTACATTCTCACGTAAGAGAATGTTAAAATATTGAAAGAATCTATTGCCAGTGTTTTCGAAAATTGAGATGGCAATATTGTTTAGGCAAAAGTTAGAAACACTTTTACGTCAGACTTTTTAAAACGATATGATTCTCGGATTCAAACAATCACCACGCATTTGTTTTGGACAAATTGACTGAGTGCAACCTCTGAATGAACATGGCGCTTGTTCAAAACACAGTTTTATTCAAAGCAGTTCCCCAAAAATTATTTTTTTCTAAATAATTAAACATTAGAGCCTTGGCGGCTTCGAGGCTGAATAGTTACTATTTTTCAAAAATTAAATCTGGAATATCAATT
>JAADFU010000183.1 GCA_013152715.1 Calditrichota bacterium | reverse complement strand
GTGGTTGTCCCAACTCCCACATTCCCATTATTATCTACATAAACCACATCGGTTGGACTGCCATCGGCAGCATCAAGTGAGTGACCATCAGATGCTGACGCCTGCCAAGTACCATTGCCAGAAGCATCAGAAGTTAACACATAATTATTGGAAGCGCTGTTTGGCATTTTGAAACCGGTCATTTGGACAGTGCCGTTGACATCCAATTGCTGTGCAGGATTGATTTTGTTGATGCCAATTTTACCGTCGCCCTTTATGTAAATATTATCTCTGGTATTATGCTGCCAGATGCCGAAATCCGTATTGTTTCTTCTGCCAACTAACCATTCTCCATTTTCAAACGAACCGTCTTGGTCGCTATCAAACCAGATAGTTCTTGCTCCAATGTATCCGTTGCCGCCAATATGCAAATTTGGCCAGGGATCGATACTGGAAGTACCAATTCCAACCTGACCACCACTTGTTACATAAATTCCTTCATTCCCACCATCATTGGATAGCCAATGTCCATTTAATCTGATATTCTGAGTAGCGGTATGATTACCAAGATTGTCATTACCTGCTGCCGCCTGCCAGGTCCCATTACCGGAAGCATCGGAGGTCAAAACATAACTATTGGCTGCGCCCGTTGCCATTTTGAAGCCATTCATTTGCGCAGTTCCATTGACATGTAGTTTTTGAGAGGGACTTGTTGTGCCAATACCAACTCTACCGGATTGTAAAATTGTCATTGCTTCAGCACTTCCCATATCAAAAGCCAATCTACCAGCATTCGTTTTTAAGAAGATGTGTCCGGACAAATCATTGTGTTGCCCGACCATCATGTAATCATCTCCCTGAAAGTCTCCGTTTGAAGCATCAAAATAAATTCTGCTGGCACCGTTATTCGTATTTGAAACCAATATTCCAGTAACAGAGGAATTATTACTTTTAACCCGAAATCTGTCGGCTTCGACATCAAATTTGTAAGCAGGACTCGTCGTTCCGATGCCCACTCTGTTATCCAGATCATTAAAATAGATATTCGATCCGGCTGCAACGCCGCCATTATTATAAATCACTTCACCATCAGAGCCACCAATCGGTCCCGGATCTCCCTGATCTCCTTTTTCACCCTTGTCCCCTTTCTCCCCTTGTGGCCCTGGAGTACCTTGTTCACCTTGTGGCCCCTGTGTCCCTTGATCTCCTTTGTCACCTTTTTCTCCGTTCGGGCCTTGTATCCCTTGCTCACCCTGCGGCCCTTCGGGCCCTAGGTCTCCCTTGTCACCTTTTTCGCCCTGCGGTCCTTGAATTCCCGGATCGCCTTGGTCACCTTTATCGCCTTTAGTCCCCTGAATTCCTTGCTCACCTTGTGGCCCTTGATCGCCCTGATCTCCCTGATCACCTTTGTCGCCCTGTGGCCCTTGAATTCCCTGGTCTCCCTCGCCCTGCGGCCCCTGAATTCCCGGATCGCCTTGGTCACCTTTATCGCCTTTAGCCCCCTGGATTCCTTGCTCACCTTGTGGCCCTTGATCGCCCTGATCACCTTTTCTTCCTCTGTTTCCCTTTTCACCTTTTAAATCCACATTATCTCCCCAGGTCCCATCGGGATTTTTAAAGTGAAGTTTAGTACCAGACCAGCTATGTTCCGGAGCATCACCGGTTTCGCCTTTTAAGTTTACTCTTGAGCCCCATGTACCATCCGGTTTTTGAAATTGCAATCTTGTACCTGACCAGCGATGCTCAGGAGCCGGGCCTGTCTCTCCTTGATCTCCTTTGTCTCCTTTATTGCCTTTCGGCCCGCGAGCCCCCTGGTCGCCTTTATCACCCTTTTCGCCTTGAGGTCCTGGGATTCCTTGATCCCCTTTTGGACCGATCTCTCCTTGATTTCCTTTTTCACCTTTGGGACCGATTTCACCTTGTTCTCCTTTTTGCCCCTGGTTTCCCTGATCCCCTTTATCCCCTTTTGGACCAACTTCGCCCGGATCACCTTTTTCTCCTTTCTCACCTTGAGGGCCTACTTCTCCCTGATCGCCTTTTTCACCCTTCTCACCCGGCGGCCCTTTCAGCGACAATTGGAATACTGTCTTTGTTTTAATTTTGCCGCTGTCGCCGTAAACCATTACCAGCGCCGTACTATCCACGTCACCGGCATCGGGCGCAGTTGCCAGACGCATATCTCCTTCCACGTCGAGCTTTGCGATTGGCTCATTGGTCGTGCCAATGCCTACTTTTCCCTGCACAACTAATCCGTCCTGCCCTGCAATATTGACTGCTCCGGCGTCGGCGGTAATTGTTCTGCCTGCGCCAGGTCCGCCTTCGTCATAAGCCATATCAAGCGTGTTTCCGCCCTGCATACTAACGGAAATTTTCAACTTATTATTTTCTGTCGTAACAAAAACATTTTCCCCGCCTTCAATGACCACATTATCGGTCAGGGAATTGATCGTCCGCACTAACTGATTTCGAGCGACTTTGCTGCTGGTGATTGTGCTGTCCCCAACTCCTTTGGTCTGGAAACTATAGGCAGAAGCTGTCATTGCGATGCGCGGAGACATTTCCGGACTG
Source organism: Calditrichota bacterium (assembly GCA_013152715.1). Lineage (NCBI taxonomy): Bacteria > Pseudomonadati > Calditrichota > Calditrichota bacterium. The sequence goes on along the minus strand of JAADFU010000183.1, from coordinate 13,545 downwards.
TTGCCTACGGTAATTCCCAGCCAGTATTGGCTGTCAAAAGGTAAATTCAGAGGATTTTCCTGCCCCAAAATGACGGAAAATAATCCGCTGATTACGTTAACTTCTAATTGTTCACTCCAAAGGGGTGCCCCGTCGGTTTGCATGTCGTAAATTTGGAAAATAATTGAATAGCTGCCATCAGGTACCTGCTCCCCCGAAGATGTAGTCAAAATCCCTTGATAACTTAGATTCTGAGGAATTTGTCCCCAGCAGAAATGAGCAGTGATAATTAACAGCGCAATGGTCAAAGTTAACCTTCTCATTTTTCTTTCCTCCGATAATAATTTAATAGAATAGATCAATGCCGCCATCGTCTTCAATAAACAAAACGAGACTGGACAAACATTTAATCCATATTTTCGGAAAAATTATAAAAAAGATGATTTTTGTGAAATTAAAAAAGAGAAGTGCGCTTGCTTGTTGGATTTTTGGGAAATTTTTTCAAATCAAAGGCGATGCTATGGGATAGGGAAAGAAAGTGAGAGAATTATGTTGGCGAAATATTTTAAGAGTGAAAGGAATTACAGAAATTACAGTTGTTTTTTTACGTTGATATCTTCCAAAAAATAGCCGTTAATATGAGCGACGTAATCGCCTTTAGCCAGGTTTTTGAAAATGGCTACACCTTCTTTATCTGTTTTTGCCTTTATTGTGAATTCTTCAAAGACCGACGTCAATTCCAAAGTGGCATTTTCAATTCCTGTTTCAATTAAAAGATTGCCGCCGGTGTGTTCGATAATTTTGAGATCTTTTTCGTCATCGCCGCGGAAGGCAAATCCCTGTTGCACTGGTCGAAAAGACAGGACAACTTCTTGAATAAATGCATCGATTTTTCCAATCATTTTGCTCCCGATTTTTTGGGTGGCATTTTTGGCTTTGTCCCTATTCATGGCGAAAAGAACCTGCTTTTCAATTCGCTCGCTTACAGCGACAGGGATTTCGCTGGGCAGCATTTCCCAGTCAGGTACTTCAGCAAGGAGAGAAAATAATGCTCTGCAGGTATCGCATTCATGCAAATGATTTTCAATTGCAACATTTTCCTTGTCGCTTAAATTTTTATCCAGAAAAGAGGGCAATTTTTGAAGAAAGTAATCGCATTGCATAGAATTTTGTTGTCTTATTTGCTTCAATTTTAATTTCAAGTCGGCTAATTCTTGTTGGCATCGAGAACAAATTTGCAGATGATGCTGAACAGTTTCTATCTCTGCTTTTGTTAACCCAAGATTCCTGACGTACAATAAAAGCGCTTGTCTGGTCAAATGTTTCATCATAGCTTTTCCTTAATGCATTTTTTAAAATTGACTTTTCCGCGTTCCAAATTGGAATGGACTGTTCCGAGAGGCAAACTCAAAAGTTTCGCGATCTGTTTTCGCGTATAGCCTTCAAGCCATGACAGAATAATCGCTCTCCGAATCTGGCTTTTTATCTGCTGCAAACAAATGTTGACGATCTCTTCGATTTCAGAAATTTCCAGAAAACCGGATTGCGCTTCCGTTGCAAGTTCTATCGTCAAAGAACAAATTTCTATTTTCTTCTTGCGATAAAAATCGATAATTTTATTGCGCGCAATTCGGTGCAAAAAATTTTCAAAAGGCTTCTCAAAACGAAAAACTTTGAGCGCATCTATTAATTTGACAAATATTTCAGCGGTGCAGTCCTCTGCTTCTGTTTCAGGCATTCCTTTATTCTTGAGAAAAAGGAAAATCAGAGGGTAATACTTCTTAAACAATCGCGTGAACGCCTCTTCATTTCCCTCTTGATAGTCATGAATCAGATCAAAGTCTTGATTAGTGCCTGTGCCCACAATAGACTTCCTATTTTAGTAAACGAAACAAAAACCAAAATTAATCCAGAAAATTTAACAATTCAAAAGTGATGCCCCATTGCCATACAAATTGTAAAAATATCTTATCATATCGTATTCCGGATCCATCTCCGCGGAAAAATCAGATTTACCCGAATCAAGACGGGCATGTTGTAATGATTGCGCTGCTGTAAGTTTCTCTCCAATGAAGTAATGATAAAATTTCACGGCAAAATTTTTCGCTGAGATTTCCGGTATCTGAAAATCAGTGACAATACAGGTAGCAGCGCCAAGTTCGAGAAATTCCGTTGCCAAACTATCATGCCTACGCCACAGATTGGAAATTTCACCGGAACGGCAGCCATTGAGAAACACCACTGGCTTTGAAATGAGATCAATTCCGTAAGTTTGCTTCAGAAAATTAGCGGCGATGAATTCTTCTTTGCCTAAATCAAGCATGTTATTTTCAATATGTCCTGAATAGTGAATCAGACGAAGATTTTCGCCCTGATTATTCAAATTATTGACAATTCTGGCAAACTCATCGCAGTTTTGATAAATGGAGTAAACCTGAAATCGATTATTTTTTAGCAATTGTTCAATTTCTTGAACCTCTTTTTTCACTTGCTGTAGCTCTTTAAAATGCCCTTTCCAATCGCCGTAAAAGATAACCGCCACATCTCTGCCAGTTGCCTGCTGCGCACTGTTTTCTCTTCCGGGCGAAAAATTGATTTTCTCCTGCGTGAAGGAAACGCTGTAGGGAAATTTTTCGCACAAAAACATCTGTTGAGAAGAATTAAAAGCCCAGTGCCACGGGATGAGTAGATTATCCAAAATGATATTCAAATGTAAATTTTCGCTCTGTTTGACAGAAAAAAGCTTGTTCAGCAACCCGGTTAAACCAAAATATTGATAAATTAACGCGCCGATTTCTTTTAGCTGATCGATCGGTTTACTGCCGGTGAGATCACCTGTTCCGATGTAATTTGCATAGTTCAGCCACAATTTTTCGATTCTTTGCAGCAGCCGTTGAATTTTTATCTCTTTTATCGGATAAGGCGTTTTTTCTTCAATCCTATCTGCGAAAATGTTTTTGATTTCCGATTCACAATTCACACTTTCAACCAAATGGGTCAGCAAGTGCTCGCCGCGAAATTTTATCATGTTAATTTTGATAAAAAGAGAAGGGACAGCAAAGGAGTTTTCCGCTGCGACATCCCCGGCAAGAGCGAGATTCCCAACATCAGATTTGGACAATGTCAGCGTGACTTTTCGCGCGGTTTCGAGATGTTTCTGCCGTCGTAGCTCACTAAAATTTTTCATGGCAGGAACAAATAAAAAAACGATAAAGACGATCAATAAACCTAATCCGACAATAGAAAAAAATCCGATTTTCACGCGATAAAAAGCCACAGCGCTGAGTTGTAGAGGGCCTAATTGAACAGGCTCCTCGACATAGTTCATTTGATCGATGGCGATATTTTTCAGTTTTTGCACAATTCCGCTGGACCAACGGATGATTGCCAGATCCACAGAATTGCGGTCGCCAAGACCAAATTCCACCGGCAGGCTATTTTGCGAGCCAAATCCGTGGCCGCCGCTCACCTCGCGCATCTGGATCAAATCGCCGGAAATGAGTTTCACGCGCGTCCCGATGGCGAAAGTATTGCTTTTTCTGCCTGTTAGCTTAAAATGCACCCAATGTTTGTCGCTGGTATTATTTTTGAGCAGCACATTTTTGATTAATTGGGGATTGCGGTGCAGGGAATTCGACAGAAAAACATCCAGGTCTCCGTCATTGTCAAAATCTGCTGTTGCCAGGCTGACCGTAAGCGCCAGGTTGCCTGCGATTCCGGCGCTGGCAGAAATATCGGTAAATGTCCCGTCGCCATTATTGCGGTAGAGTGCGTCCGGATGATCTTTGTTGACGGAATATTTGTGTTTTTCCGGAATGTAGCTGCCGCCGGCGGCATAGATATCCAAATAGCCGTCATTATCAAAATCCGCGAAAACTACGGCGTGCGTGCCCAGCGGCTCGGCGACTCCTGCTTTTTCCGTTACATTCGAAAATGTACCGTCTCCATTATTTTGAAACAGAGAATTCTCTCCGGCATCATTGCCAACATAAAGATCGAGATCGCCGTCATTGTCATAGTCGCCAAAACAACAGCCTTTTGAATTGCCAAAATCCTGCACTCCGGCTGCTTGCGCGACGTCTGTGAATATCCCTTTTCCGTTATTACGATAGAGCCGATTGGGCCATTTGTCTTTTATCGGGTATTCATCCATTCCGCCGCGATTATTCGCCACGTAAATATCCAGATCGCCGTCATTGTCGTAATCGCCGGCAGTGCACAGGCTGATTAATGTGTCGCCGACGCCAGCCTTGTCTGTAACATCGATAAATTTGAAATTTCCTTTGTTCAGATATAAGACATTGGGCCCATTATTGCCAACATAAATATCGAGATAGCCATTATTGTCGAAATCCGCTAAAGCCAGATCGTTAGAGCTGATCCCAAGACCTGCCACGCCTGCTAATTTTGTAATGTTCAAGAAATTTCCTGATCCCGTATTTTGGAGCAGTAAATTTGGCGTATTTATTGGGTTGGCAATATATAAATCTCCAAATCCGTCATTATTAAAATCTCCGAAACCTGCCGCAGAACCTGCCCAATTGTATTCCAAACCCATTGTTTTGGTAAATTCCTTGAATTTTCCAAAACCCATATTTTTGTAAAAAGAATTATTGGCAGATGCCGGGAGCGAAGATGGTGGGTGGTTGCAAACAAAGATGTCAGCCAGTCCATCAAAGTCAAAATCTGTAAAAGTAACTCCATAAGATTTTATTGAGAATTTATTGATACCAGCTTTTTTTGAAACATCAGAAAACAGTAGGCCATAGGGCTCTTGTAGTCTAATTTTTTGGTTAACCGGGATGTTACTGGTATCTTGAATCGTCCCAAAAGGCCAATAAACGATAACACTATCTACTAAAGTATTTTTTCCTAAACCAAAATGAATATTTTGCCTAGTCCATGGTCGATATTCGCAGCCCATTCCCACATCCTTGTACTGGCTGATAGCGCCAGAGACAACTTTAACCCGGGCGCCAAAAGCATCGCTATTGCTACGTGTGCTAACTAAATCAATTTCAAGCCAGTTGTTTTCGTTTCCTTCATTTCGATATAAAATATTGCGTTCTTTATTTGTCAAATAAAGATCAAGATCACCATCGTTGTCGTAATCGCCCCAGGCGCTGTTGTAATTTCTGATTGCCACTTTTGCGAAACCAAGTTCCTCTGATAGGCTGGTAAAGGTTTCATTGCCATTGTTCATATAAATCATAGTCATTGTTGTATCATTTCCGGATATATTGATTTGCCAGTGAAGGTCGAGGAAACCGTCATTGTTGAAGTCAATCCAATCACAATAGCCATAACTACCAGGACAAGATTTCAGACCGGCAGTTGAAGTGATATTGAGAAAAGTATTATCCCCAAGATTCTTGTAAATCGCAATCTTGTTTTTTTCTGAAATAAGGACGTCAATCCAGCCGTCATTGTTAAAATCAGCCCAATTGGCACGTCCCTCGCTATCCATGATCCCGCTACTGTCAAAAATATTTGTGAAAGTTTCATTGCCGTTATTAAGATAAAGAAAATCGGGTTGTTTATTGATATTAATTACAAATAAATCAGGCTGGCTGTCGTTATTTATGTTAATCCATTGCGCACTTTCTGAATCATATTCTTCGGCGACATTAGCAATTGCGGCTATTTCAACAAATTTTCCATTCTTTAATTTTTTGAATAAGCGATTAGCAGGACTATTTTTTTGTTCAGGATTAGCATCACAGCGAATCTCATAAAAATCAAGAAAATTGTCATTGTTAAAATCTGCCCAGACTAATTTTCCTTTTAAGACAAGCTCGAAAGAATCTGTAATATTTATAAATCGTTTAAAATTCATATTGAGGAAAATTTGACATTTCTCATTTTTGGTGTCTAAAAACAAATCCAGATCCCCATCCCCATCAAAATCGATCCAGTGGGAAAAATTATTCCAATAATAATCCACCAATCCCAGTGAATCGGTGACATCGCGAAAGGTGCCATTTCCCAGATTTTTATAAAGTATATTTCTCTGATTGTACCCATTACAGACAAAAAGATCAAGCCAGCCGTCTTCATTAAAGTCAACCCAGGAGGAATACATGCTTTTAAGATCAGTATCAACGCCGGCTTGGGACGATACTTCGGCGAAATGGGGGAGACGAGAGAGCGGAACATTTTTTTGATTTTTACAAAATACAGCAGGTGAAAAATGTGTGAGATTCACCAATAGAACTAAGGACAGAATGCTCAGGGAGTAGTTTATATTTTTTTGATCTGACATTGTCTTTTTCACTTAAAAAATTTAGAGCCAGATAGTGTGTTTGAGAAAAAATTTGACGATTGAATACAAAGGTTATTTCAGCGGCATGGCTGAAAAGCCAAATTCCTTTTTGCAAATGAGAGAAATTTTCTGGAAGGCTAATGACGGACAACCTTTGCCATTAATTGGGTTCAATTGTTTGAGTTGCCGAAACAACGAATTTTTATGCGAACAATAGTTATCACCATATCATGTGAGAAGGAAGTTTCAAAATGGGAGGTCGTAAACCATTGCTTATAGTTAAAAGTAATTAAATTCTTTCGCAAAGTCAAGCAAAAATTGGAATTTTGTTTTATTTGTAATAAACGTGGGTTCAAGCTTCAAGTGCAACTGCTCTGATTGGTGAAGGCTTTTCGCAATTCCGCTTCATGCAATCTGGCATTAGCTCGTTTGAAAAAAATGTAAAGTTTATCAGAATACTAATTTTAATTTTCAGTTGAAATTATTTTCGAGGAGAGAATTTTTTCTAAAGTGAAAATTAACAAGCAGAAAAAACGGCATCGCTGAAGTCTTTGCGATGCCGTTTGCAACTTAAAATATCACAGACAAAGTTGGGTGCGGAGAGGAGAATTTCCTTTTGCACGCCTGAAAAATTGCTGTAAAAGGTTTGAGGAATCCGCTATTTTTGCGGAATTTTACCAGCCGCATCACGTTGCCAATTTTCGTTGCTTCGTACTCGATGCTGTCCAGAAACTTGCGCATGATGAATATCCCCAATCCTCCGCGCTGACTTTTCTCGATATACTCCTGAATATTGGGCCTGCCAACTTTGTTAGGGTCAAAATTTTGCCCCTGATCAATAATTTCCACAATGAGCCGATCCTGTTTCACTTTCACTTTCATGACGATCGTGCCTGGCTCTTTACTGCGGTAGCCGTACTTGATGATATTCGTGCAGGCTTCGTCGATAGAGATGCGGAAGGCATTAATTTCGTGATTTGTAAAACGAAATTGCTCGCCCGCTTCAGTAATGAATCTCCGCAATGACGGAAGCGATTCTGTTACTGCCGGCACAGTTACTTGCATCTCATGCTTTGTTTTCTTCACTTCATGCTTCTTTCTATTTTTTTGCTTGCCGGATAAAGGGATGCAGATTAATCACAACCGTAATGTTCCAAGGTTGGAAGCATTGAGTGAATTTGACCCAATTTGTTGATAAAAAAATTCCCCGGTGATAATTTTCCGCAAATTGATAACGAGCTAAATTGGAATCTCACCTAACTTTTGCCATCTGTACATTGAACACTCCTTTCAAAAATTGCCCGGTGTAAGAATTTGTGATTTCAGCAATTTCTTCAGGAGTACCTTCTGCAACAATTGTACCACCTTCATCGCCTCCCTCGGGGCCAAGGTCGATAATGTGGTCTGCAGATTTGATAACATCAAGATTATGTTCAATTACGATGACGGAATTTCCTTTATCTACCAGTCTATTCAATACGTTAAGCAACATTTTTATATCTTCAAAGTGCAGTCCGGTAGTTGGCTCGTCAAGGATGTAGAGGGTGCGACCTGTACTAATGCGAGACAGTTCAGTTGCCAATTTGACACGTTGCGCCTCGCCGCCGGAGAGCGTGGTAGCCTGCTGTCCCAGCTTGATGTAGCCCAGTCCCACGTCTTCGAGTGTCTTTAGTTTGCGCTGAATTCTGGGGATTTTCTTGAAGAATTCCAGCGCCTGAGAGACAGACATTTCTAACACGTCAGAAATGGATTTGCCCTTGTATTTGATTTCCAGCGTTTCTCGATTGTATCTTTTTCCCTTGCACACTTCGCAAGTGACGTAAATATCCGGCAAAAAGTGCATCTCAATTTTGATAATGCCGTCGCCCTGGCAGGCTTCGCATCTGCCGCCTTTTACATTGAAACTGAAGCGTCCGGGTTTGTAGCCTCTGATTTTCGATTCTGGCAACTGTGTAAATAAATCCCGAATGTGTGTAAAAACTCCAGTGTAAGTCGCCGGATTCGATCGAGGTGTGCGTCCGATGGGTGACTGGTCAATGTCGATCACTTTATCGATGTGCTCGGTGTCAGCGATTTTTTTGTAAGGCAGAGGTTTTTTTTTGCTGTGATATAATTCGCGCTGCAAAATCGGGAACAGAGTCTCATTGATGAGGGTGCTTTTTCCTGATCCGGAAACGCCGGTGATGCAGATGAATTTTCCCAGCGGAATTTTCACGTCAATTGATTTCAAATTATTTCCCGAAGCGCCAAACAATTGCAAAAATGCGCCGTTCCCGGGTCTGCGCGTCTGCGGGACAGGTATCGATTTCTTGCCTGACAAATATTGCCCGGTAATCGATTTCTGGTTGTGCTCGATTTGCTGCGGTGTTCCGGTAGCGACAATGTAGCCGCCTTTTTCGCCTGCCAGTGGTCCCAAATCAACAACAAAATCGGCGTTTTCAATCGTTTCCTGATCATGCTCTACAACAATCACCGTGTTTCCCAAATCGCGAAGATGGAGCAACGTTTTGATCAATTTTTTGTTGTCCCGCTGGTGCAATCCAATAGATGGCTCGTCTAAAATGTAAAGCACCCCCATCAGTTGCGAGCCGATTTGAGTGGCGAGACGAATTCGCTGCGCCTCTCCGCCGGAAAGACTTCCAGCAGAACGACTGAGCGTGAGGTAATCCAATCCCACGTTAATTAAAAAATTGAGTCGCGCTCTGATTTCTTTTAGGATTTGATGAGCAATTTTTCCCTCGCGTTCGGTCAATTTCAAATTGGAGAAAAATTCCATCGCCTGCTTGATAGAAAAATTGGTCACATTGGCGATGTTGTATTTAGCAATGAAAACAGCAAGTGATTCTTTTCTCAGTCTGGCGCCGTTGCATGTGGGACAAGTTTTTACATTCATGAATCCCTCGATCCAGGTACGAATGTACTGAGACGTGGTTTGATGATAGCGCCGCTCCAGATTTTTTATGACACCTTCAAATTGGGTGGTGAACTCTGCGTGCGCTTTGCCGCCATTTCTGTGGTAAACCATGCGCACTTCGTCAGAACCCGAGCCGTAAAAAATGATTTTCTGAAATTTCGGATCGAGTTTGTGAAAAGGAGCGTCCATACTGAAACCGTATTTTTTGGCGACTGCACCCAATTGCGTGAAATACCAGCCTTCGCGTGCTTCACCCCAAGGTTTTATCGCTCCCTGATTGAGAGAAAGATTTTTGTCCGGAACGATCAGAGCAGGATCAATTTCCATGGTCGAACCCAGACCGTTGCAGGTGGGACAGGCGCCGTAAGGGCTGTTGAAAGAAAACATGCGCGGCGCCAATTCCTCGTACGAAATGCCGCAATCGATGCAGGCGAAGTGTTCGCTGAAAAATAGATCTTCGCCGTCCAGAATATGAATCAAGACAATTCCTGACGCCAGTTGCAGCGCAGTTTCGACTGATTCCGTGAGCCGACCTCTGATGTCCGGCTGGATGATGAGCCGGTCAATGACAATTTCGATGTCATGTTTTTTGTATTTTTCCAGTTGAATTTCTTCTTCCAGTTCCCGCATCTGTCCGTCCACGCGCACGCGCACAAATCCGTCTTTGCGCGCTTCTTCGAAAATTTCCCGGTACTCGCCTTTTCTTCCGCGCACGACCGGAGCGAGAATATTAATTCTCGTCTCGACAGGCAATTTCATCACTTGATCCACAATCTGCTGCACTGTCTGCCGCTGAATCGGTTTTCCGCAATTGTAACAGTGCGGCTTGCCGATGCGGGCGAAAAGCAAACGGAGGTAATCGTAAACTTCAGTCACTGTTCCCACTGTGGAACGCGGATTTTTGCTCGCAGAACGCTGTTCAATGGAAATTGCCGGAGAAAGTCCTTCAATGTAATCCACGTCCGGCTTTTCCATCAAACCTAAAAATTGCCGTGCGTAAGCAGAGAGCGATTCCACGTAGCGACGCTGTCCTTCTGCATAAATCGTATCAAATGCCAAGGATGATTTTCCTGACCCGGAAAGCCCGGTAATCACCACAAATTTATCCCGCGGAATCTCCAAGTCAATATTTTTGAGATTATGCTCCCGCGCGCCTTTTATGAAAATTGATTTTCGTTCGGACATTTTTTGTTCAAAGTTCATGGTTCAGAGTTCCGGTTTTCAAGTTTCAGCTTTTCATTCTATTAATTAGGAAAAAGCACTAATGCCAAAAGCCAAGTGCCAAAATTAACTAATTCATTCAATTTCAGTTCCGCAAAAAGTCATAGTTCAAATAATTCAAGTAAGGCCGGAGTGACATCAAGGATCGAATTTATTTTTTCAAAAAATTTTTCTGAATTTTTTCCCCAGCACATGAGCGGAACCGGATTTGTGGTGTGCGTTTTTTTTGACAAATCTTCGATATTTCCATGGTCGCTGGTTAAAATGAGCAAGGTTTCCGACAGGTCGAGGAAATTTAAAAGCACCATCAGGAATTTTTCCAATAAAAGCAGTAGCTCTACTGCATGAGCGAAATTGCCAGCATGGCCTGCATGGTCTGTTTTGAAATATTCGTAAAGACAAAAGTCAAATTTTTGGCTCTGTCGTGCGAGAATTTCTCCGGCTCCCTGCGGCGAAAATTCCGGCACAGAAAATCCTTTTCGGATGAGCTCCCGGTTGGTGAAATCGTGATAAATAGACCGTTTTTGCCGCAAATCGTCCAGCGTGAAGAAAGACAAACCCGCTTTCCAGTTCATGACGCTGGTGACGGACAGAAAACGGATCAGCGCCTGCGGCCCCATTTCAAAGAATAGCGGACGGTAGGCATTGATAAAGGCAGCGGATTTTCCGTTTCGCGAAAATTTGGCAAGTATTGATTCCTTTGCCAGAATTTCCCTCAATTTTCCATTCGGAAAACCGCTCAAATGCCGCCCCAAAATTTCCGAAGCGTTGACTCCCGTGTACAGCGCTGTCTGTCCCGTAGCGCTTTGCGGTAGCCCCGCTACACCGAGGCGGGCATCTATCGCTTTCATCAGACCGTTTTCGGGAATTTTCTTAGGAAAAGCATCATCCAGAAAATGGTTAAAAAATCGAATACGGCTATCAGTGCAGGGATTCGACGTTTTGTCGTTGCTGCCGATTCCGATGCCGTCGATGAAAAAAAGTAAAACTCGCACGTTTATCTCAATAGAATTTGACTAATTTGGTGTAAGGATAGTAATGATTTAAAACTTCTTTGTAATTTTTTCCTTTCAGCGCCATCATTGCCGCGCCGGTCTGACACATGCCGACGCCGTGCCCCCAGCCGGCACCTTTGATGATGAAATCGCTGCCTTCGCGATCCACGACAAAACAGGAACTGTAAAGATAATTTTCCGATAACGTGCGCCGAATTTGCAGTTCATTGTCCACGGTGATTTTGCCTCTGGTGCCGCGAATCTCAATTTCGTAAAGTCTGCCGGAAACGCCGCGCAGTATGGGAACGATCTGAGTCACCAGACCGATTTTTTGTCCTGATTTTTTTTCAATAATTCGACTCAACTCGCGCTGGGAATAGCGAACTTGCCAGCGGAAATATTTTTTTGTGTATTCCAGAAAATCCGGTACTTCGTTCGTTTGCGTATTACAAAATACGCGCGGTTGGCTCTCGATCCAGCGGCGGACATTTTTTTCGTTCTGCAAATACGCGCGCGGCAGACGAATATTTTCCGCGTCTAAATGTCCTTGCAAATAGGGGTGAGGCTCCCCGTTCCAGACATATTCGTTATTTTCCGTATGACCGCCGCACACGCCGGCGTAAAACGTCTCGCAAATTTGATTTTTATACACGAGAATTTGTCCCGCTGTTTCGTTCACGGCCTGCGTCACGCGCGGAGATTCCCGATCTATTCCGCCGTACACATGGCAGTGAACTTCGTCGCACACATCGAACGGCGCCAGCGGATGCTGTTTGCCGAGACGCGCCAACGTGTAGCAGCGAGCGGCGACCGCCTGCGCCTTCAGTGCTTCCAGCGGAAATTTTTCCTGCATCTCCGAGCCGACAACGCCCTTGAGATAGGTCTCCAGCGGAATCACGTTGATGACCGTGAGCTTGCCGAAGCGATCGACGACAAATTCCAGCCGAGAATGATAGCGCCGCTTTTGCTTTTCCTCGAAATGAAAGCCTTCCGCTGTCGGCAGTTCCAGCGAAAAAATATCGCCGCGAAGGATCATCACGCGGGAGGCGTGAAATTTCTCACCAGTCTTCAGATTGGTGAGAAAAATTTCTCCGCTGGCAGGCGCATTGATAAATTGAACTGCGACTGCTGTCACTTTGTCGCGAATTGTCCATTGATAGCGATATGCCTTGTCCGCGTCAGGAAATTTTTTGTCAATGACGACGGAATAGAGCGAGGCGACTTTTAATCTGCCTTTGCGGAACAATCTCGCTTTTCGCGAAACAATTGCCACCGGCAAATTGAGCGAGCGCAGCGAATCCGCCAGCCGATACGCTTTCCTGCGGTCAGAGAACTCCCGCACGCGAAGCCGGTAAATCATTTTTGCTTCCCGAGCATTTGCAACATCAATTCGGTAAGGCTGATTCCAAGCCAGGCGGGAAGCGATTTTGCGCGACCGATCCAAAATTTCCACTTTCCCGTCAATCTCAAATTGCAGCGACTCCAGGCCTTCCGCCAGACCAATACGAATCAGGGGCATGGTTTCCGGCTCACGTTTCTCCTGGGGAAAATATTTCTCCTCATACTGCGGCGGCGGCGCACAGGCGAAAATAACGATGATTGCAATGATGAAAATCGAAATGTATTTCAAAACCATAGTTGCTCCGGCAAAATTATTTTAATTGATAACATAAGAGAAATTTGTTAGAAAATCAAGGGAAAAGTTTGAGGTAATGGGTAAAGAATAAATCTCACACAAAGACGCGAAGGCACGGAGAAAAAATATTTTAAAAGACTACTCAGTTTATTCAGAAAAGCTATTGAAAATTGACAGAGCAGTAAAAAAATAGGACACGGATACGCGCGGAGTTACGCGGAAATTATAAAAAAAATATCCGCGAAGATCGACAAAATCCGTGTTTATCCACGTGCTAATAAGTTAGTTTTTAATACTACAAAAAACAAAATGTTATTTTTATATTTTCTGAAGTAGCTGATCAATTATTTTAATTTTTTTTATACTTCCAGTCTTTGAGACTTCGAGGCAATAAAAGAACTATCGCAGCACAACAAACTTAAAAATTTGTGAAATTTTTTTACCTTTAAATCGAATAAAATAAATCCCGGCTGGAAAATGTCCCACTTGCTCACGCCGTCATGATTGGCTGCCACATATAAATAATGATCGCGAATCT
>JAADFU010000182.1 GCA_013152715.1 Calditrichota bacterium | reverse complement strand
CGCAAAAAAGTGGTCGCCTGTGTACTGGCTCCCACTGTTACACCGAGCAAAATCGTCACGATGTCAATGAGCGCAGTGCGCGCTGTATTTCCCAACCGCTCAGTAACGCCGCTTTCTTTGAGCAAATTTCCGAAAAAAAGCATACCGAGCAGAGGAATCGCGCCCGGAGACAAAAATGCGGTGATGATAAATGCAAAAATGGGAAACATGATTTTTTCTGTTCTCGAAACCTGGCGCGAAGGTTTCATTTTAATCAATCGCTCCTCTCGAGTCGTGAGCAATTTCATTATCGGCGGCTGAATCACAGGAACCAGAGCCATGTACGAATACGCCGCAATTGCAATGGCGCCAATCAACTCCGGGGCTAATTTTGAGCTGAGAAAAATGGCAGTAGGTCCGTCAGCGCCGCCAATGATTCCGATGGCGCCAGCTTCCTGCGGAGAAAATCCAAGTAGCAAGGCGCCCATCATGGTCACAAAGATTCCCACTTGCGCCGCAGCGCCCAGAAGTAACAATTTCGGATTGGATAACAAAGCGGAAAAATCCGTCATTGCGCCGATGCCCAGGAAAATGAGCGGCGGATAAATTCCCTTGACCACTCCCAGATATAGAGATAATTGAGCACACTCCCTTGCTCATAAATTCCCAGTTGTAGTCCGACATTTTCCAGAAAAGGGATATTCCCGATCAAAATGCCAAATCCGATGGGAACCAGCAACAACGGCTCGTAATCTTTTTTTATCGCCAGATAGATGAAAAACAGACCCACAGCGATCATGATCAGGTGGCCCACCGTCACATTGTAAAAACCGGTGAAATGCACAAAGCGAAAAAAACCTTCCATTTCAGCCTCCGATCTCCAAAAGCACATCACCTTCCAACACTGAATCTCCTGGTTTCACTTTAATCGACTGCACCGTTCCCGACCGCGTGGATTGGATATTGTTCTCCATTTTCATCGCTTCCATTTTCATCAAAATCTGTCCTGCCTCCACCTGATCGCCTTCTTTCACGAGAACCTCCAAAACGAGTCCTGGCAGGGGAGCTTTTATGCTACCCGTTCCCGTGGGTCTTGTTGGCGCCTGCGTTTTTGATGGGCTTCGTTCAGGTTTTTGCGGAATGGCTTTAGGCCTGACCAGTTGCGGCGTCTTTCGCTGTCTCGGTTCCTCAATAATTTCAACATCGTACTCTGTGCCGTTCACTTCCACAACCGCGTGGTCGCCGGTCAATTTTTTGATTTTCACTTCGTACGGCGAACCATTAATCGAGTATTTATATTTTTTCATTCTTTTCCTCTAACCAACAAATAGAAATATCCAAAGATTCTAACTATTTTTACCACGAATACCACGAAGCACGAAGATGTTTATGACAAAAATCTTTTTATGAAATTTTTAATCCCTGGTTATTTCGACAAATAGAGCTTCGAATTACGATTTATTAGTTACCCTTCGTGCTTTTCATGTGCTTCGTGGTTATCTATTTCGGGAGCAGATCAACAAATTATCTCACCGGTTTTCTCAGCACATGTATTTTCGAAGACCACGGCGAATATGGTCGAGTGATTCTATGCAAAGTCAAAATAGTTTCTTCCAGATCGTGAAATTGTTCCTGATTTTGATGGATTGCCAGAGAAATCGCCACAACGACCTCGCCGGAAATTGGCTCCTTCCCTTTCTTTTTAATCACCAATCCATCTGTCTGGGTTTGAGTTTGTTTGTCTTTTAAATTTGTAACAAAGAGAAAAATTTTCAAAGCGCCAAACAAAACCGTCAATCCCAGAAAGACGACACTGATGCCAATAATGCTGATTATCAATCCCTGTTCCAGCGCGCTTGTCTTTTGAGTTGAAAAAGAAATCATTTCCCCGACGTTTGCCAGAGTTAATGTCATCTGGAATAACATTTCCGTGCTCCTGTAAATAATCATAGAGGAATATTTCCGTGCTTCTTAGGCGGATTATTGTCTCGTTTGGTCGCCAGACTCTCCAGAGCGCGAATAATGCGAAAACGCGTATTCCTCGGTTCAATCACATCATCGATAAATCCGTATTGCGCCGCGACATAGGGATTGGCAAATTTTTCGCGATATTCCTGTTCCCGTTTTTTGAGTACTTCGTCCGGATTTTCTGCATTACGAAGTTCGGAACCGTAAATAATTTCGATGGCACCGCGCGGCCCCATTACAGCAATTTCCGCAGCAGGCCAGGCATAATTGATATCGCCGCGTAAATGTTTGGAACTCATCACGTCGTAAGCGCCACCATAGGCTTTTCTGGTAATAATTGTCACTTTGGGTACGGTTGCTTCAGCGTAAGCGTAAAGTAGCTTCGCACCGTGAATGATAATTCCGCCGTACTCCTGCGCTGTACCCGGCAAAAATCCGGGAACATCAACAAAAGTCACAATCGGAATATTGAACGCGTCGCAGAAACGAACAAATCGCGCCGCCTTACGCGAAGCGTTGATGTCCAGCACTCCCGCCAGGTAATTCGGCTGGTTCGCCACAATACCCACAGACCTGCCGTTGAATCGGGCGAAACCGACGATAATGTTCGGCGCGAACAGTCGCTGCACTTCCAGAAATTCACCGCCGTCAACTACAGAAAAAATGATGTCTTTCATGTCATAAGGTTTATTGGGACTGTCCGGAATGATGTAATTGAGGTCATCCTCGAGTCGGTCGATGGCATCGTTCGTTGGCACAACCGGCGGATCTTCCATGTTATTTTGCGGCAAATAACTAACTAATTTGCGAATCAGAGAAATGCCTTCCTCTTCATCTTCCACAGCGAAATGGGAAACTCCGGAAATTTGATTGTGCACCATCGCACCGCCGAGGTCTTCCACGGAAACATCTTCATTGGTCACTGTTTTGACGACCTTAGGCCCGGTGACAAACATGTAACTTGTATTTTTGGACATGATAATGAAATCTGTAATCGCCGGAGAATAAACCGCGCCGCCGGCACAGGGGCCAAAAATAGCTGAAATCTGCGGCACCACTCCCGAGACCATCACGTTGCGCAGGAAAATATC
>JAADFU010000181.1 GCA_013152715.1 Calditrichota bacterium | reverse complement strand
ATAAAAACGCAAACTATTCCAAATAATCAGAAACGATTAAAAGCTGTAAATTTGGCGGGCGTTCATTTTTTTTATCAGTTTCTCATCTGTCTTTTCCGCCACAATAAATTGCGGCGCTGGTACAACTACAACTGGTAGTCAAACGTAAAAGATTTTTAGAAACCTCAGAGCGCGCAGAGGAGACACAGAGTTCACAGAGCCCTTCCACCCTACCTAAATTTTAAGTTAAAAAAGTCAGGGGAAGGGTGGCTCCGCGTCTTGGCGGCTTTGCGTGAGGATATTTTGGAGACAATAAAAGCCTTACGGCTTAATTCCTAAATTGGAGTGGATTTAAGGCGTCAGCCTTTTAAAAACAATAGATTATCGCCTTATGTTCAATTTTAACGGGTCATTGTCATTCTATAAAATTGTCTTTCCCTTGGCGGGCTTTGTGCATTCTTGGCGATCTTTGCGGTTTCTTTTTTTGACCGCAAACCACTTTGCTTTCTTAACCATTCAAAGGACTGGAACCCTTGAAGGGCGGTGGTAATTTCTGAAAGAGCGTAATAAAAACGCAAACTATTCCAAATAATCAGAAATGATTAAAAGCTGTAAATTTGGCGGGCGTTCATTTTTTTTATTTTTTCCTTGACTCTTTGCCCAGAAATTTTTAAACTTTCAACAAAATTCACTTTGATTTTTAATAAACTTTTGATTATATTCAGAGGATTCATTTTTTTATCAATTAATTTACTAACTAATTGGAGCTTGAACTCGATTATGGCGCAGAACGAAATTGCAAAAGTGTACGATCCTAAAAATGTTGAAGATCGCTGGTACCAATACTGGATTGAAAAAAATTATTTTCATGCGGAAGTAAATCCGGATAAAAAACCATACTCAATTGTCATTCCGCCTCCCAATGTGACGGACGTGCTTCACATGGGACATGCATACAACAACACCTTGCAGGATATCCTGATTCGTTTTCACCGTATGCGCGGCTATGAGGCTCTGTGGCTTCCCGGAACAGATCACGCCGGTATTGCCACGCAAAATGTTGTCGAGCGCAATTTGCGCAAAAGTGAAAATCTGACGCGCCATGATTTGGGAAGAGAAAAATTCGTCGAACGGGTCTGGGAATGGAAAGAAAAATACGGTAATGTGATCATTGAGCAATTGAAAAAATTAGGCTGTTCCTGCGACTGGGAACGCGAGAGATTTACCATGGACCCGGGCCTGTCGCAAGCAGTGACTGAAGTTTTTGTCCGCCTTTATGAAAAAGGCCTCATTTACCGCGGCGAGTACATCATCAATTGGTGTCCGCGATGCGGCACTGCTCTTTCCGATGAAGAGGCAATCCATCAGGATGAAAACGGAAAACTCTGGTACATCCGCTACCCGTACAACGGGAATAAATATATCACAGTGGCGACCACCAGACCGGAAACCATGCTCGGAGACGTTGCTGTAGCCGTACATCCGGATGATGCACGCTACAAAAAATTGATCGGTAAAACAGTTACCTTGCCGGTGATGAATCGCGAAATCCCCATCATTGCTGACCCGGCAGTTGATCCGAAATTTGGGACAGGCGCGGTAAAAGTCACCCCGGCGCACGATCCCAATGATTTTGAAATGGGACAGCGCCACAATTTAGCACCGATCAACGTGATGAATGAAGACGGCACCATGAACAAAAATGCCGGAAAATACAAAGGGTACGACCGTTTTGAGTGTCGCAAGATGCTGGTGAAAGAGCTGGAACAACTGGGACTTTTGGAAAAAATAAAAGACCATGAGCACGCCGTAGCGCATTGTCAGCGCTGCGACACGGTTGTGGAGCCATATTTATCCAAACAATGGTTTGTCAAAGTCAAGCCTCTTGCCGATCCGGCGCTGAAAGTCGTTGCCGACGGTGAGATCAAATTTCATCCCGAAAAATGGATTAAAAACTACAATCACTGGATGACCAACGTCCGCGATTGGTGTATTTCCCGCCAGCTTTGGTGGGGGCATCGCATTCCTGTTTACTATTGCGACGATTGCGGTCACGAAATGGTGAAACGCACTGCACCGCAAAAATGCGAGAAATGCGGAAGCACAAAAATCCGGCAGGATGAAGACGTGCTCGATACCTGGTTTTCTTCCTGGTTGTGGCCCTTTTCCACCATGGGCTGGCCCGAAAAAACGCCGGATCTGGAATATTTTTACCCGACGAATGCCCTGGTCACAGCACCGGATATCATTTTCTTCTGGGTTGCGCGCATGATCATGTCCGGTCTGGAATTTATGAACGATATTCCATTTGAACATGTTTATTTCAACGGTGTCATTCGCGACGATAAAGGCAGAAAAATGAGCAAGACTTTGGGCAACGGCATTGATCCCTTGCTTATGGTCAAAAAATACAGCGCTGATGCGGTTCGTTTCTCGTTGCTGATGCTGACATCGGAGGGTCAGGACATCAATTTGGCGGAATCCAGCTTTGAGATCGGAAGGAATTTTTCCAACAAACTCTGGAATTCATTCCGTTTCCTGATGATGAATCTGGACGAAACTGAAATTCCTGCTTTGATTGAGAATTTTGACAAAATTGATGATGAGAAACTGGAGTTAGCGGATCAATGGATTTTGAGCCGATTGCATAAAACTATTTCCGCAGCGACGACAGCGGTGGAAGAATTTCATTTCAATGAAGCAGTGGATAATTTATACTCATTTTTCTGGCATGAATACTGCGATTGGTATCTGGAATTGATCAAGCCGCGACTTTACGGCGAGGACGCAGAAGCTAAAAAAATCGCGCTGAGTGTTGGCCTTCATGCCATGAGAATTATTGTTAAATTGCTGCATCCGTTCATTCCGTTCATCACGGAAGAAATCTGGCAAAAAATACGGCATGAATCAGAATCCGACTTGATTGTGTCTGACTGGCCTGAACCGGATCAAAAATTTTACGCTGATGTTCCGGAAGAACAGATGGCGCTCGTGCAGCAGGTGATTGGCGCTGTGCGCAACATCCGCGGCGAAATGAATGTGCCGCCGACGAAACAAGCGCAGTTAATTGTAAAAAGCAATAATCAGAAACTTTTGAGTTTAATCGAACAATCACAAATTTATGTGAAATCGCTGGCAAAGATTTCCGACATCACGCTTTCGTCGGACGTTGAAAAACCGAAATTATCTGCTTCCGCCGTGGTTGCTGATCTGGAAATTTTTGTTCCGTTGGCGGGTTTGATTGATATTGAGGTTGAGCGCAACCGACTCACGAAGGAAATCACCCGACTGGAAAATCAGGTGCAAAATATCAACAAAAAATTGATGAATCAGGATTTCATCAAAAAAGCGCCGCAGCAAGTGATTGACAAAGAGAAGCAAAAATTGATTGATTTCCGACAAAATCTGGAAAAGCTCAAAGACAATCTGAAAAGTCTGGAAGATTAAATAACGTTTCCCTGCTTTGCGGCAGGGATTCTTTTTTTCTAACAAAATAAAAAGGGGCTTGCCATGAAAAAGTTAGCCTTTCTACTGCTGACATTGATCTTTTCGTTGTCTTCTGTCTTTGCCGATGATGGTCGCAAGGTAAGCGTTACAGTTTACAATGATAATCTCGCAGTCGTGAAAGACGTGAGGATGATGCGATTCCAAAAAGGGAAATTTGAGCTCAAATACCAGGACGTCGCCGCACAAATCGATCCCACCAGCGTGCATTTCAAGTCATTAACTGCGCCGGACAAGGTTGTCATTGCTGAACAAAATTATGATTTTGACCTCGTTTCCTCGGATAAAATTTTATCAAAATACATCGATGAAAACATTCGCGTGCGCACGAAACAGGACAGTCTTTTCGCCGGATCACTGCTAAGCTACCAAGGGAATTATTTGATTTTGCAAAAGCCGGGCGGCGCGATAAAAATGGTGAACCGCTCAAACGTAGTAACCATTGATTTCCCTGAGTTGCCGGAAGGATTGTTGACAAAGCCTACTTTGCTGTGGCAGATAATTTGTCAGCAAGCCGGAGCGCATGAGACCGAAGTCAGTTATTTGACCAAAGGCATGGAATGGCACGCTGAATATATTGCCGTGGCAAAAAATAACGATCAGAATCTGGAACTCAATGCCTGGGTTTCCATTAACAACCACAGTGGCGCGACTTTCCCTGACGCAAAAATTAAACTCATGGCTGGCGAAATTCACCGCGCGGAACCGGAAAGACGCTATCGTCAAACAATGGATTATGTTGAAAAAGCTATGCCCATGGCCGCGCCGAAATTCGAGGAAAAAAGTTTCTTCGAATATCATCTTTACACGCTCGATCAACCGTCCACCCTGAAAAACAATCAGATTAAACAAATCACCCTTTTCCCTACCGTGGAAACGAGATGCAAGAAAATTTACATTTTCGAAGCGAAAGTTTCCACGAAAGATGTTCACGTCAATTTGACTTTCAAAAACGAGAAAGCGGCAGGAATGGGTATGCCGCTGCCGGCAGGGAAAGTTCGTGTTTACAAAGAAGACCCGAAGGACCAGTCTCTGGAATTGATCGGCGAAGATAGAATTGAGCACACGCCCAAAGATGAAGAAGTCAAACTTTATATCGGCAATGCCTTTGACATCAAAGTCGAGCGCACAATGATGAACAAAAAATCTACCGGCAAGCGCTCCCGTGAGGAAACCTGGGAAGTGAAAATTCGCAATCACAAAGAAAATGACAACGTGGAAGTACAAGTGGTTGAACGATTTTATAATTTCTGGAAAATTAAAAACTCCACTCACCGTTACAAAAAGTTGAGTGCGGACAAGGTGCAATTTTCCGTGCCGGTTATGCGCGACTCGGAAGCAGTTTTGACATATACGGTGAAATTGTCATGGTAATAAACTAACCAAACTTTTTTAAATTAACTATTATCCGCCAGAAGTCGGACGAGTACTAACAAAAACAAAAAAATCGACAACATAAAAATACAGAAAACTTCAGATCAAGTTGAAATAAAAACCGGTTCTATTTTTCGGCAAAATAATTTAGGGCAAAATAATTGATCCTGAAAATGGAATTCCAGTACAGTTGTCATTTTCTTTCTTGAATTATATGGTTCCAAAAATTATTTTGCCATTCATAGAGATACTGCAAATGCAACAAGATATTTTCATCAAGGGATATAAGAACCTTCTGGGGCTAATCTTTTGTACTTCTTTGTTTTGAGGAAACAATATTTTGCAAAAGTTAAGCAAACTTGTTTAGGAAAGCAGATTTCTTTTCCGACGGGTACCTGTTTTTTGCCAATTATAAAATGTAGAAACTGATCTTTATAAATAAACCAAAATAGCAATGCCAAATCAAGAGCAAAACAACTTTCTCGACATTTCCGTTCAATTTGTGAAAGGAATCGGCGAAAAACGGGCGCAAGCGTTGAACAACGCCGAAATTTTTACAGTGCGCGACTTGCTGCAATATTATCCTCGCCGCTATCTCGACCGCAGCAACATTACGGCGATTCGCAACCTAAAAATCAACGAATTGGTGACCGTTGTGGGCACGGTGCAGGCCTGCGGCATTCAGCGTGGCAGAAAAGCGCGTTTCGTACTCATGCTCTCCGATAACACAGGTCGTCTGAACTGCGTCTGGTTCAATCAAATTCCTTACTGGGAAAAAAAATTTAAGCCCGGGCAATTGATCGCCGTCAGCGGCAAAGTCGGCTATTTCGGCGGTCTTCAAATGGTGCACCCTGAATTTGACATTCTCTCTGACGATGAAGAAGTCAACATGGCGAATTTTTACAACACAGGACAAATCATTCCCATTTATTCTTCATCGGAAGCTCTCTCCCGCGTCGGATTGGACAGTCGCGGCTTTCGGCGAGTTTTGAATTATCTGGTGAAAAATTACATTTCCCGCATCGAAGAAACCCTGCCGCAGCATATTTTTTCACAATTGAAATTGCTTCCTCTGCAAGAGGCGTTGAAAAATGTCCATTTTCCCGGAAGCTTATTTCTGTTGAAAGAAGCGCGGCGTCGGCTCAAGTTTGAGGAATTTTTTCTGCTGGAATTTCTGCTGGCATATCGTAAAAAGAAAGTGATTGAGCAGGAAAAAGGAATCGCCTTCCCTGACATCGGTGATCGTGTTCACCAGTTAGCGGAAAAGCTGCCTTTCAAATTAACGCCGGCGCAAAGGAAAGTGTTGCAGGAAATCTGGTCTGACATGAAAAAACCGCATCCCATGTACCGGCTCATTCAGGGAGACGTGGGTTCAGGAAAAACCATTATCGCGCTCATTGCCATGCTGCTGGCAGTGGAAAACGGCTATCAGGCAGCATTGATGGCACCGACGGAAATTTTGGCGGAGCAGCACTTTTTGACTTTCAAAAAATGGCTGGCAGAATTGGACATTCACATTGAGCTGCTGGTCGGAGCGCAAAAAACAGCGGAACGCGAGGAAATTCTTAAAAATGTCGCGTCAGGGAAATGCCACATCGCCATTGGAACGCACGCCTTGATTCAAGAGCACGTTAAATTTGCAAAATTGGGCTTGATTGTCATCGACGAGCAGCATCGTTTCGGCGTTACTCAGCGCGCGGAATTGACGCAAAAAGGCGCCAATCCCGATGTGCTGGTGATGACTGCCACGCCGATTCCGCGGACGCTTTCTTTGACTCTGTACGGCGACTTGGACATCTCCGTCATTGACGAACTTCCCGAAGGAAGAAAACCGATCATCACTTCCTGGCGCTATTCCGACAAGAGAAAAGAAATTTACAAATTTGTGAAATCGCACATCGACGCTGGCGCCCAGGCGTACATCGTTTTTCCGCTGGTGGAAGAATCTGAAAAATTAGATTTGAAAGCCGCGTCTGAAAGCTACGAAGTTTTGCAGGCGTCAATTTTCAAAGACAACACCATGGCGCTACTACACGGCAGAATGAAAAACGAAGAAAAAGAATCGGTCATGGCGTCTTTTAAAAATGGCGACATTCAAGTTCTTGTTTCCACAACAGTTATCGAAGTCGGCGTTGACGTGCCTAATGCGACAATCATGGTCATCGAGAATGCGGAACGCTTCGGACTTACACAATTGCATCAGTTACGCGGTCGTGTAGGGCGCGGTGGCAAACAATCGTACTGCATTCTTATTGCCAAAAAACCGCTGACGGAAGAAGCGCTCACCCGGCTGAGAACAATGGCTTCCACAACTGACGGTTTCAAAATCGCCGAAGTCGATTTGCAGCTTCGCGGTCCCGGAGAGTTTTTGGGCACGCGCCAGCACGGATTACCGGACTTCAAAATTGCCAATCCTTTGAAAGACGGACAGCTTTTGCAAGACGCCCGCAAAATAGCCTTCGAGTGCGTGGAAAATGAAACTGACTTAAATTTTCTCCTGGAATCCGTTAAAAAAATCAGTTTTTACCAACAGTTCAAAGAAAATCTTTCACTGATGCGCATCGGCTGATCCTTCCTGCCTCGCTGTCTGTGAATGGGAACTTTTCCGCTGATTCAAGGTAACAATCATTTAATTCAACTCAAGAAAATTTCCATAGCAAAAAACCATTCCATGAACTATCACAGCGCAAATTTTTAACTTGATTTATTACAATTTTTTCATTAACTTTGCAGGCTTTGTTTTTCAACTAATCCATTCCGGTCAGCTTTTATCGCTGACTTTTTCGCATTAATAATTTTTAATCGGAAGCACTCATCTCCATGGCGACAAAAGTATCAACTCGTGATCATTGGGAGAAGTTCTGGCAGGAACGCAAAGACATCGATCAGGTTTATTCCAACGACGAACGAATTTATCAGAATTTGAAAAAAGTCACAAAGTTTGAAAATAAAAAAATCCTGGAAGTGGGCGCTGGCAGCGGTAGGGACAGCTTGAAATTGTACCGGGACAAAGCTCAGGTTTTTGTTCTGGATTACGCCCCGCAATCGCTGGAAATCATTCGCCAGTTGAACAAAAAAGAAACCGCGCAACTGCACGGCATTCAAGCCGATGCGTTTCGGATGCCCTTTCCTGACAACTCTTTCGACATTGTTTTCCATCAGGGTTTGCTGGAACATTTCCGCGATCCACGGCCTCTGCTGCAGGAAAATTTTCGTATTTTGAAACCAGGCGGTTTGTTGCTCGTGGACGTGCCGCAGCGGTATCATTTTTACACTGTAATTAAGCACATTTTGATTTTTCTCAATAAATGGTTCGCCGGCTGGGAGACTGAATTTTCCGTCAGAGAGTTGAAGCAAGTGATGCAAAAAAGCGGCTTCGAGCCTATTCATTCCTATGGCAATTGGATGCGTCCCAGTTTGTTCTACCGCATTTTTCGTGAAGTTCTGAAAAAAGTGGGGATTCAACTCCCGCTCTATCCTCGCGGTTTTTCGCCATTCCGCCGCATCAGGGATAAATTTCGTTCACTTTTCTCGGGGCAAAAAGGGGCTTTTTACACATTTCTTGACATCGGAGTTATCGGAGAGAAAAAAGAAAAATTTTAAAAATATGGCATATAACATATTAATTTTCAACTGGCAGGATATTCGAAATCCATTGGGCGGCGGCGCTGAAGTTCATTTACATGAAATTTTTAAACGAATCGCAGCAAAAGGACATCGCATCACGCTGGTGAGCTGCCGACACCCGCAATTGCCAAATGAAGAAATTGTCGATGGAATTCGCATCATTCGGTACGGTCATCGAAATTTGTTCAATTTTCACGTGGCGAAACTTTACCGGCAATTATCCCGTCAGGAAAAATTCGACGTTGTCATTGACGACATCAACAAAATTCCGTTTTACACACCGCTCTTTGTCAAAGAACCGATCATCGGCATCATTCACCATTTGTTCGGCAAAAGCATTTTTCTTGAGGCTCCGCTGCCGGTGGCGCTTTACGTCATGCTTTCGGAAAAATTAATCCCGTGGATTTATCGCCGCACACCAATGGCAGTAGTATCCGATAGCACAAAAAATGAGCTGATTGAAAAAGGTTTGCAAAAGGAAAATATTTCGCTCGTTCAAAACGCCGTTGACGCTGCGGCCTATCAATTTGACGCGGGGACAAAATCACCAACGCCGCTCATCGGCTATCTTGGTCGGGTGAAAAAATACAAAAGCGTACACCATCTGATTCGCGCGTTTCAATTAGTCATCAAGACAATTCCCGAGGCAAAATTGCTGCTTGTGGGCGACGGAGATTACCTGGCGGAAATCAAAAAATTAGTTGCTCGACTTAATTTGCAGGATGGGGTGATTTTTACAGGCAGCACGCATCATCAGAAAAAAATCGACTATCTCAATCAGATGTGGTTCATGGTCAATCCCTCGCCCAAAGAAGGCTGGGGACTGACAGTAATTGAAGCGAATTCGTGCGGCGTGCCGGTTATCGCCGCGGATTCGCCGGGACTCAGAGATTCCGTTGTGGACGGCAAAACAGGTTTTCTTTATCCTTACGGAGACTACAAAAAATTAGCACAGATAATAATTCAACTTATTCAAGATGAAAAATTGCGCCAATATTTTGTGCCGCATTGCATCGAATGGGCGCAAAAGTTTAATTGGGAAAACTCAGCCCAAACCATGATTCGACTCATGGAAAAAGTCATTACTCGGAGGGAGTAACATGCAAAACGATAAGCTGATTAATCGAATTTTAGCTATTTTTGTTTTTCTTGCTTCGACAATTGTTTACCTGCGCACCATCGCGCCGACAGTTTCTTTCTGGGACTGCGGAGAATTTATCACCACGGCGCACATTATGGGCGTTCCCCATCCGCCGGGGGCGCCGTTTTATTTGCTCGTAGCGCACATTTTCAGCATGATTCCTTTTGCCAAAGATATCGCGCTGCGCATCAATACGATTTCTTCGCTCACGAGCGGCCTCACCGTCATGTTCACTTACTTGATCATCGTCCGACTCATTATTATGTACCGCGGTGCCATCAAAGATCATTTTGATCGTCTGGTTACCTATGGCGGCGGACTTGTTGGCGCACTGACTTTTGCCTACACCGAAAGTTTTTGGTTCAACGCCGAAGAAGCCGAAGTTTATGCCATCAGTATGTTTTTTACTGCCTTCATCATCTGGCTCATTTTGCTCTGGTACGAAAAAGCGGATTCTTCCACGAGCGACAAATACATTTTGCTCATCGCCTATCTGGTGGGAGTTGTCATTGGCATCCATCTGCTGAGTATATTAGCCTTGCCGGCAATTTTTCTTTTGGCATATTTTCGCAAATACAAGAAGCCGGAAATGGGGACTTTTCTGTCCTTCATGGCTGTTGCCGGGCTGATATTTTTTGTCATCTACCCGGGAATTGTTAAAAAATTACCCGACTTAATTCTATTTTTAAACACAAACGCCGGGCCTTCATTTTCAGCGATATTTTTCATTATCGTGTTTATTCTCGTTCTTTACGGCATTAAAAAAGCGATGGATCACAAACGACGATTTCTGTTCTTGGCGCTCACTTCTCTCCTTTTAATCGTCATGGGAGCTTCCACGTACGCCAGTATCTACATTCGCTCCAACTTAAATCCTAAATTGGATGAAAACGATCCCGAGAATATGGAAAATATGGTCAAATACCTCAATCGTGAGCAATACGGTGATTGGAGCATCGTCGAACGCCGAGCTTCGCTGTGGGAATATCAAATAAAAAAAATGTACTTGCGCTATTTTGGCTGGCAGTATATCGGGAAAGGAACTACTTTAGACGACGACGGCAGAATTGTGGAAAATTTTAGTTTGCACGGCCTATTTATGATTCCGTTTCTCATTGGTTTAATTGGCATGGTGCACCATTTTCGGAGAGACTGGAAAAACGCCTCAGTTGTGCTGACTTTATTCATCATGACCGGGCTGGCAATCGTCATTTATCTCAATCAGGAAAATCCACAGCCTCGCGAGCGGGACTATGTTTACACCGGCTCGTTTATGGCGTTCGCTTTCTGGATCGGAATCGGCGCCGCGGCTATTTTGGACTCGATAAAGGAAGCGATGAGCAAGCGCAGCTTAAAAACTCAACTCGTCGGCGGTTTTGCCGCCTTGTTTATCTTGCTGTTAGCATCCCCGGTTCGTTTGCTGGCTTTCAACTATCATTCTCACGATCGCACCGGAAATTACGTTGCTTACGATTATTCCTACAATATTTTGCAGAGCTGCGAGCCTAATGCGATTCTGTTCACCAATGGCGACAACGATACTTTTCCGCTCTGGTTTTTGCAATACGTGGAGGGAATTCGCACCGACATCCGTATCGTTAATTTGAGTTTGTTGAATACGCCCTGGTACATCAAACAATTGCGCGACCAGGAGCCAAAAGTTCCTATTTCCCTTTCGGATACGCGTATTGAAAGTTTGCAACCCATGCTCTGGGAAAAACCAAAAATCGTTCGTATCGAGATTCCGCGCGAGGCTTACACCAAAGACCTGCAGGATTTGACAGAGCAAAAGAGATTGGTGGCAGACACGATCAAAAATCCGGAGATCGTATTCGAGCTCAAACCAACACTTTACGGTAAGGGAATTCGCGTTCAAGATCTCATGATTTTAAACATCATTCAGGCAAATCGTTTCACCAAACCGATTTACTTTGCGCTGACGGTGTCGCAGGAAAATCTCATTAATCTGA
Source organism: Calditrichota bacterium (assembly GCA_013152715.1). Lineage (NCBI taxonomy): Bacteria > Pseudomonadati > Calditrichota > Calditrichota bacterium. The sequence continues at coordinate 33,601 of JAADFU010000181.1, read as the reverse complement.
CCAAATATTTGCGCATGGACGGCTTGGTGTACAAATTACTGACCTACAAAGGTCAAACGCTCTCTCCGATGCATTTGAAAAATAATTTGCTGAATAAATTTCGCTATCGCAACCTGAATAATCCCAAAGTCTATTTCAATGAAAACATCAAGGGTCTGCTGCGTAATTATCACGGCGCTTACTATCACCTCTGCCGTTATTATTTCAAAGAAAAAATGTATGACAATTTGATAGAAGTTATGGACAATCTATTCTCTGTCATGCCGGACACAGTGATCCCCATGCGCCATGAATTGGAGTTTCAATTTGCTCTGCTCTATCGGGACGCCAACGCTCCGGACAAAGCGGAAAAACTTTTCCGGCACATCATGGAACGGGACAACGTAAAATTAGACGCGAAATTGCAATATGCATACTACTACTATCGCGATGACAAACAAAAGGCCCTGCAATACATCAAACAGATTCACGATGAAAACCCCGGCTACGCCAATGGCGTGTACTGGCTGGCTAATTTATACTTGCAGAAGAAGGACTATCAGAAAGGATTGGATCTGATAAATGGATGGATGTCGACTCATCCCAAAGATCAAAATGCACTTGCCTTTAAAAGTCAACTTGAGACACAATTGAGAAAATCATTGCCCGACACAGCGCTATTACAACCCGCTGAGCCGAAAAAGTAAAACAAAATCAGTATTCAGTTTATTTCAGCGGCAATGACCGGCTCAATTAAGCAGAAATCTTTCGCCAAAGAATCCTCTGCAACTTCATTCATCTATTGCAGAGGATTCTTTTGATTTTAAGAATTATGTTTTCAAACAGGAAAGCCGGGGTTAGTTGTGTCAAAAATGGAACTTTTTATTCTATCCGATTGTATTTTAAACGATTCCTTCGGGAATTTTTTTACAACAACGCAGGGGCGGTGACAGACAATCGAAATAATTTACAGAGAGACGAGAGAAGAAATTGTTGCGGAAATACCTGATCCCGACTTTAAAAATCATTGTCAGCGTGGGCCTGGTGATTTTCCTCATCGCCAAATTGGGACTGCGCGATATTTATCAGCAGCTTCAATCTGTTTCACTGGGCTGGATTTTTCTGGCGCTGGTCATTTTTACCGGCAGTAACATTTTGGGAGCATTTCAATGGTTTTTGCTACTGAAATCGAAAAATATTCATTTGAAATTTTCTCATGTGCTGTCATATTATTTCGTCGGCTTGTTCTTTAACAATTTTCTCATCGGCTACATCGGCGGCGACGCTTTTCGCATTTATGACATCAGCAAGCGAACCGGGGACTCTTCGTCGGCAGTTTCCACTGTTTTCTTTGACCGTTTCATGGGATTTGTCATGCTCACCACGCTGGCATTATTCACCGGGCTCATCTGGCGCGGCGTTTTCCAATCGTCAACCGTGCTGTTGATCGTCGTGATTATTTTTGTCGTGTGGGTTCTTTCTTTTTTGTTCATTTTTAATGATTTTCTGGCGCATCAATTGGGAAAAATCATTCGATTTATTTTCCCGGACAAAGCGAACGGCAAAATTTATGATATTTACAAAAACATCAATTCGTTCAAAAATAATCGTCGCGTACTTATTTCAGTAACGCTGACCTCTCTTGTCATCCAAACCATTCGCGTTTTTGTCCATTATCTGGCGGCGCTATCGCTGGGTTTGCAGGGGCAGGTCAAATACTTTTTTCTGTTCATCCCGGTCATTGCTTTGCTGGCGAGCTTGCCCATTTCTATCGGTGGCATCGGCGTCAGGGAAAGCAGCGGATTGGCGCTGTTTTCGCGAGTGACTTCTTTTCCGCCGGAGTTAATTGTCGTAATGGAGTTCTTGGCATATTTGATCGGACTTGTCTCCGCGTTGCCCGGCGGAATTATTTTTATGATCAGAAAAGAACGCATTCGAATAGATTCTCATTGAATAAAACAGAAGGAGGTAATTATGAAAGCGCTGCGAATAATCTTGAGTTTAGCGGTAATTGCAGGCGTTTTTTACCTGCTCGGCTGCGGAAAACCTGTTCCTTTGGGCGGCGATTACGAAATTCATGTTTTAGCCGATTCGACAATTTGGAAAAGTGCGGAAAGTATTCTGCGCACAACCTTTGAAAGGACAGAATACAATCCTCAGCCGGAAAAATGGTACACGCTGGTCAAACAAGACCCGCACAATTACAAACGTTACAAAAATCTGCTTTTTCTTTCCACTCTTGATTCGCAAGATGAACTTTCACAGGCAATAAACAACAGCCTTTCTCCGCAGGCATTGGAAAAAGTCAAACAGGGCGAATTTATGTTCGCCAGCACGGACGCGTACGCGCAAAACCAGAAAGTGCTCTATTTGATCGCGCCGGATTTGCAAACGTTGAAGCAAAAATTAGCAGAAAACAGCAATGAGATTTTTGAACAATTTGAGAGCTACTGGCAGGACTTTCACAAAAAAATTCTCTATTCAATGAAAGAGCAAAAAGACGTTGAAAAACACCTGCTGCAAACTTACGGCTGGATGGTGCGGTTGCCTGTTGACTACAGAATGGTAGTTCAATCGGCGCGAGACCGCTTTGTCATGTTCCACCGCAAACTGCCATTGCGCTGGATCTCAGTTTTCTGGGAAGAAGCCACGGATCCCTCGGTGATCACAAAAGAATATTGCGTGGAAAAAAGAAATCAATGGGCAAAAAGTTTCTACGAAAAAGAACACGTGGACGAAAAATTTCAACCTGTCGTCACCGAAGAAGTTAATTTTCTCGAACGGCGCGCTTTGCTGCTAAAAGGTCTCTGGAGTAACGACGAGAAAGTCGCCGGCGGACCTTTTTGGATGTACTGCTTTTTTGACGAAAAAACCGAACGCATCTACTTCATTGACATGCACATATTCGCTCCGGATTTGAAAAGATCAAAAATGCACTACTTGCGGCAAATGAACATCATCGCGCACACATTTAAAACGAATCTGGAAATAAAACCCGAAGATTTGTAAAAGATATTTTTTCGAGTAAAAAAAGCCGGATTCCCTTTGATGGGAGTTCCGGCTTTTTTTTGCTGAAAACTTCTTTCAATTCAGGCATCTAATTTCTTACCTACGAAATTCACTTCACTTGACCATAGCTAACGGAGAAGCAGAATGAAATTATTTGATAAATTTTTAGTCGCCGCTATGCCGTTCGTGCCGAAATTCATTGTCGGAAAAATCTCCAGCCGCTACATCGCCGGCAAAGACATGGACGCCGCAGTAGAAACTATTCGCCAATTGAACCAGCGAAAAATCAAAGCCACCGTAGATTTGCTCGGCGAAAACGCCGAGCATAAAAACGAGGCAACGGAAACAAAGCAGGAATATCTCCGCTTACTTCGACGTTTGAAAGATGAAAGGCTGGATGCCTCCATTTCAGTAAAACTAACAGCTTTCGGTCTGCGGCTTGATTACGATTTTTGCTTTGAAAATGTTACGGAGGTGGTTCGACTTGCAGATGAGTTGGGAAATTTTGTTCGCATTGACATGGAAGACGCCACCTGTACCGACGATACCATTGATATTTACCTGAAATTGAGAAAAGAATTTGAAAATGTAGGCACTGTTTTCCAGTCATATTTGCGGCGCACCATTGATGATGTGGATCATATCTTTTCCCGAGTCAAATTACCAAACTTTCGTCTCGTGAAAGGAATTTACAACGAATCCCGAAAAATCGCGTTCAAAGACCGGGAAATAATTCAGAGAAATTTTAGCTATTTGTTGGAAAAGATGCTTACAAAAGGAGCGTTTGTCGGCATCGCCACGCACGACGAGCAAATGGTTTGGGAAGGCTTGCGCCTCATCAATCAACTGAATCTGTCCGAAGAAAATTTTGAATTTCAAATGCTGCTCGGCGTGGACGAACAATTGCGCGACATTCTCGTGCGGCAAGGGTTTCCCATGCGAATTTACCTACCCTACGGAAAACAGTGGTACGAATATTCCGTGCGCCGGCTAAAGGAAAATCCCAGCATCGCCGGCTATGTGTTTAAAAATATATTCAACTAATAATCCTCCAAGCGGACGTCAAACAGGTGCAAATAATAAAGACTGAACCAGTGCTGGATCAGAGAAAAAGAGACGTCTCCGTACAAACCGTATTCATTGACGTATGCGACGTGTTTTTCACCGTCTCGTTTTTTCTTTGACATCAGGCAGTCGCTTTCCGGCGAAAACTCCACTGCAAAAAGGCCGTTTTTCTCCACTAACTTTGCGTCCAGCGTCGCATCCAATTTTCGCCAGGCGCCATTCAGGAAAAGCGTTGGCACGCCGTGGCGAAACATGGTGCGCGTTCGCAGAAGTTCGGCAAATTTTTCCGGCAATGAATGATCAACGATGTCGAAAAAATAAATTCCCGCCGGAATGCCCCGGCTTCTTGCCAAAGCGCAAAACAGAATCGCTTTTTGCGTACAGAACCCCATTTTGGCGCGCAAAATGGCCGATGCCTTGAACTGACCGGCATCGTGAGGCACACGAAAAGCGTAACGAATTTCATCGCGCACAAAGTGGAAAATTTGCTCCGCAACCGCGACGGAATTGGCGCAGCCGCGCGCGAGTTCAGCCGCTTTTTCCTGAATCATTTCATGCTCAAAATTAATCAATTCCGTTGCTTGCAAATACCTTTCCCGATTCAATAACAATTCAAATTCCTCTCTGTTCAATTTCTCAATTTTAGTTTTCAGGTCAAATTCATGGTCACTGTTTTTATCACATCCAGCATGTCGAAAACGCGCGCCACGTAACGGTCGCGAATTTCGTATTTAGATTCGCTTTTTCCTTGCAAAATCGGCTTTAACATTAGAATAAACTTTCGCAGCCTTCGCTGATGAATGCCCAATTTCGCCTGCAGCGGATCCGTGATAATTCCGGCAAACGAAGTGACAATCGCCATTGCCGCCATGATCGAGCCCGTGGTTGCAGCAATCAGTCCCAGAGAAGCCGAGACAGGAAAAATGCTGTAGTAAACCGACCCCAGCGTCGATCCCAGAAAAAAATTGGACACCGCCGCGTGCTGGGCAATCGCCGCTGCTAAACTCGAACCGGCTGCCATGGCGCCCGGCGTCATTTTCTTGAACGCCGCTGCGCCAAGAGAAAGCGTAATCAGGGTTCCGGCTAAATCCGCCGCTGCAGTGCGGCTGGTCGAATACTCCCGCAAATTTTTCTCCAGCGCCTTTCTCACGTTCGGATCATCAGCCTTGCTTTTCAGCGGCTTCAAGGCTTGAGTCATCATTTCTGCGACAGCCTTTTGACTGAAAAAAATTTCCAACAGGGCATCTTTTTTTGACTCACGTCTCCCCTGCTGGAACGGCAGTTCCAACAATTCCGTGTAAATCAGCCAGACAATTTCTTTCTGCACTCGCGTTTCAAAGCCTGGCGGCAATTTTTCTCGCAACAAGCGGGATATTTTTTTCTCACCAAATTTGTGCAAAACAGCGCCACTGCCGCGGAGAATCGTGTAAATCAATGACCACGAAATATTGAGCGGCCCTTTGATTAAATCCGCGCCGATCGCCTTTTTGTGCAGCCGCAGCGCGCCGCGGAGAGAAAAATGTTTACTCACAAATTCCGGCACTTTTTCCAGGCGGGAATTGATGTACTGATTCACTGCTTTTTGAAAGGAAGATTGAATTCTTTTTTCGTCTCTGTCTTTTTGGCTCATCGCTACCCTGCAGCTTTCTATTTATTCCAATGAATAAATATACGCTTTTGCACCACTTTTTTCAAGCAAAATATTTGGCTTTTCCAATTATTTTCAGAAATTCTGCTTGACATTGGCGCAGAAGAATGATAAATTTAAAAAATATTTTATTTAAACTTTGCAGGGCTAAAGTTAAATTCAAACAGCCAAATTGATTAGCGAAAAAAAATGACCCACAAGGCCAAGAAATACGGCAATTTTCTTCTGCAATTCTCTTTTGTTGTCATAGCCTCGGTAAATATTCTTTTGGCTCAGCCGATACCGGAGATACGAACTTCTGCCAATAGCCATTCCCTTTCTGTGCCTGAAAATTCTCGCTGGCAACCAAGCAAGAAGACAAAGAAAAGCTTAGTTTGGCAAACTTCACCAAGCGAGTTGCAGGGACTTCTTGGCAAAATTTCAGTCGATTCCATGTCTCTTTTCGTCCGCCAATTGAGTGGCGACACAACCGTTTTTATTAATTCAGTTCCTGAAACCATCAAAACCAGATTTGCCAAAAGCAACGATATTTTCAAGGCGCAAACGTTTCTTCAGCAGAAGCTGGAAAATTTCGGCTATCAGGTCGAATTGCAGGAGTTCAGCCTCACGCCCAACTTTGGCGACATTATTTTTGCGCCGAACAATCCGCTTCAGGGCTGGTTTTATCTCGATGGCTCGATTTACCACAGCTCTGACGGCGGCGAGCATTGGGAAAAACAATTCAGTTTTGTCACGGACAGAGGCATCAAAAATTTTGAGGCGGTGAACGACTCACTGGTCTGGGCCGTCGGCTACAAGGGTTTACTCATGAAAACCAGCGACGGCGGCGCACAGTGGGAATTTTTGGAGGCGCCATTTGAGCAGCACATTTACGGCGTGGCTTTCCCGGACAAAAAGCACGGCTGGATCGCCGGCGCCTACGCCAATATTTTCCGCACTTCTGACGGCGGATTAACCTGGGAAAAACAGAATTTGCCCACCACCTTCGGAATTTACGCCATTGATTTTGTCGATTCCCTGCGCGGCTGGGCAGTCGGACCAAACGGATTAATTTTACACACAATCGACGGCGGGGAAAATTGGCTCGAACAAAACTCCGGCTCCAGCGAGGCTTTCCTTGCCGTACGATTTTTTTCCGAGAGCCGCGGCTACGCTGTGGGCACGAACGGGACACTGCTGCTCACTTTCGATGGCGGCGAAAGCTGGCAAACTGAGGTGCTCGCGCCTGATGAAATTCTCTGGGATGTTGATTTCTTCAATAAAAATGACGGCGTTGTCGTTGGCTCCGGCGGGAAGATTTTCATCACGCACGACAGCGGTGAAAACTGGACAGCGCTGAATATTTTGCAGGACGAGTCGTGCTATTACGCGGATTTTAATGCGGATTCGACAATTTGGGTGACCGGCAAAGGCGTGCTGCTGGACATCAAATCACGGGGCGCGGACTGGCAAAATTTCAGCGACCAATATGTCGAGTACTATTTGAACAATGTCTTCGCGACGAAACCCGGAACAATTTCGCCGGACACGAGCGTCGTCATTTGCGCGCATTACGATTGCATGGCGGAAGCTGTCAATCGCATGTTCCTCGCTCCCGGCGCGGACGACAACGGCAGCGGCGCGGCGACAGTTCTGGAAGCAGCCCGCGTACTAAAAAATGAAAACAGCCGCTACACCATACGTTTCCTTCTTTTTTCCGGCGAAGAATTAGGACTTTTGGGCAGCAGACATTACGCAAAACTCGCCGCAGAAAATCAGGAAAATATTTTGGGCGTCATCAATCTGGACATGATTGGCTACGACGGAAACGGGGATGGCGTTTTTGAAATTCATGCGGCGGACATCGCAAACTCGAAGTCGTTGGGCGAGATGATTTTTGACAATGTCGCTTCCCTGCAATTCCCCCTGTCGCCGGAGCTCATTGTCGAAGGAGCCACCAATCGCAGTGACCACGCCTCTTTTTGGGAGCAAGGATTTTCAGCAATCCTCATTATTGAAGACTTTGACGATTTCAATCCGCATTACCACACAATTCAGGATTTATTTTCAAATTATGACGTGGACTATTTTCAGGCTCTCGGCAAATTAGCCATCGTCAGCCTTGCCCAACTTGCAGGGATAAGCGAAAATACCTCCGTCAGCGAACGAGCGGGACAAAATCAAATCGGAAGTTTTTACTTGTCAGCGCCATCTCCGAATCCATTTAACAGCGTTACTCAATTTCATTTTGAGCTGCCTCGCAGCGCCAAGGTGAAAGTTGAAATTTTTTCCATTACCGGCCAAAAAGTTGGGCGATTTGAATTGGGAAATTTGGCGCGCGGGAGCCGTCGATTCATCTGGAACAGCAAAAACAATCCCGGCGGCGTTTATTTCGTCAGATTTCAGTTTGGTAAAATTTACCTTGTGCGAAAAATTGTGCTTTTACGCTAAAAAGAAACTACTACTTTTTTCATCACAAAATAGAACGGAGACCTTTCTTCTATGGATAAAGACAATGCTTTCACCGGATTTTCTCAGGAAACTTTTGACTTTCTGGGCGAGGTTGAAGATCGCAACAGCAAAGATTGGTTTGAAAAAAATCGTCCCATTTACAATTTGTACGTGCTTCAGCCATTGAAAGCGCTGGTTGCTGATCTGGCGCCCTCGATGCTGGCGATTGACGCGCAGTTTGAGACCACGCCGGCGATAAACAAAACAATCTCGCGTATTTTTCGCGATACGCGTTTTTCCCGGGACAAACGGCTTTTCCGCGGAAATATGTGGATCACTTTCAAGCGGCGGGTGAAAAATTGGAAAGATTCTCCTGCCTATTTTTTTGAAATTTTCCCTGACTGGTATCGTTTCGGCATGGGCTATTACAACGCCTCCCGAGCGACGATGGACGCGCTGCGCAGCAGAATAGACGAGAATCCCGACGAATTTCTCAAAGCCATTTCCTGTTTGAAAAAACAGAATTTCTTTGAGGTCATTCCCGACCATTACAAAAGAAAAATTCCCAATGAACACGGCGAAAAAATTCAACTCTGGTACCAATGTCGTTCATTTTATTTGAGTTGCAAACGGAACAGAGACGAACTTCTTTTTTCGCAGGAATTAGTCAACGAATTGTCTTTCGCCTTTCACACGATCAATCCGCTGTACCAATTTTTGCGGGAAATTCACGATGAGATTTACGCACCTTCGGCCGGGCTTGGTATCTAAAAATCATCCTTTAACAACAACCAGCACCGGGAAAATCGACAAATCACATTGGCAATGTCTGTTTTTTTCTAAAAATCATTTCTGATTCGCCCACAAGATCAAGCCAGTCTCATGGCGATGCAATAAATCTTTGTGGTGTGGCAAAATGCGCAATGTGTATCCGTATAGCCCGCTAACATCAAAATTTACCTGGCCGCGATAGGTAAAAATGTTTTCACCGTTTTCTTCCGTCAATTCCATTGGCTGAATTCGACCTTCCGAAATGTAGTTGTGATCTGCGTCGGGAATGCCGTGGTAGATTTCCACGACGATATCTTCCGGTGAAATTCCGTCGATAAAAATTTTCGCCGTAATTTCAACCGACCTGCCGACTTGATAATTGTCAGGTTCATTTTGCGCGATGTCAACGAAATGAATTTTTTGCCAGTGGTTCCGCAAATGTTTTTTCCAATGAGCAATCTCTCTGGCAATTCGCTGGTCATTTTCCATTCGAAGATGAAAATTTTTCATCGACGGGCTGTAAAACAATTCCGCATATTCGCGGGTCATACGGTTGGAATTAAAAACAGGGCAAATCGCCGCCATTGAATTTTTCATCAAGGCAACCCACTGGCGGGGAATGTTGTTTTTTCCTCGCTTGTAAAATTTGGGAATAATTTCATGTTCCAGCAAGTCGTACAAAAGTTGGGACTCCACACCATCCTGATAAGCGAAATCTTCATATTCTTCCCCGCTGCCAATGGCGTAGCCAATTTCCGGCTTGTACGCCTCGTCCCACCAGCCATCCAAAATACTACAATTGATCACGCCGTTCATGGCTGCTTTCATGCCACTGGTGCCGCTGGCTTCCATGTAACGGCGCGGCGTATTGAGCCACAAATCGACGCCTTGCACCATGTAGCGGGCGACTTCAATGTCGTAATTTTCAATAAAAACAATGTGTTGGCGAAATCTCTCGTGTTTGAGATGGTGAATAATTTCCTTGATGAGTTGCTTGCCCGGATCGTCTTTGGGATGCGCTTTGCCGGCGAAAATTATTTGCACCGGGAAATCTTTATTGTTCAAAATTTGCGCCAAACGATCAATATCCCGAAAGAGCAGAGTTGCCCGTTTATAAGTAGCAAAACGACGCGAGAAACCAATTGTGAACGCCTCCGGATTCAAAACATCGTCGGCCAGGGATAATTGCGAAGGCAGAGCGCCTCTTTTTTTGGATTGTTGCCGCATCCGTTCGCGGGCAAATGCAACCAACCGTTCACGATTACGTTCGTGAGTTCGCCACAATTCTTCTCCGGGAATTTCCGACACGCGGGCCCAGATTGACAAATCTCCCGGTTTTGTCTTCCACGCCGGTCCTAAATAGCGGTCCAACAGACTCGCTAATTCTTTGGAAATGTAGGATCCCGGATGCACGCCATTAGTCACGTTAGAGATGGGAACTTCATTCACCGGCGCGTTTGGCCAGAGATGTTTCCACATGTCGCGCGACACGCGTTTGTGCAATTTACTGACGCCGTTGACGTAAGCGGCGAGATTGATCGCCAACACCGCCATGGAAAACTTTCCCTTATTTTGCGAATAATGAATGCCGCCGATTCGCAAAAATTCTTCACGGGAAATATTCAACTGCTTGAAATACTCAGAAAAGTATTTATTTACCAACTCCTGGGAAAACATGTCAATCCCGGCAGGAACCGGAGTATGGGTGGTAAAGATGTTTCCCGAGCGTGTGAGTTCCAATGCTTCAGAAAATGTAAGATTGAGTTTTCTCATGGCGACGGCAATGCGTTCCAAACTCAAAAACGCCGAATGCCCTTCGTTGATATGAAAAATATCCGGCTCAATTTTCAGCTTCTGCAAAGCGCGCAAACCACCGATGCCAAGCACAATCTCTTGCTGAATTCTGGTTTCGCCGTCGCCTCCGTACAGCTCGCTGGTGATGGTGCGATCCTGTAGGGAATTATTTTTATTATTGGTATCAAGCAACAGCAAACGAATGCGTCCGATGGAAATTTGCCAAATTTGAGCGAAAACTTTCCGACCGGGGAATTCGAGCTCAATGACAATCTTCGCGCCATGTTCATCGCGCAGCAGTTGCACAGGCATGTTGTAAAAATCATTTTTCAAATACAATTCCCCCTGCCAACCATCTGCGTTCAGATATTGATTAAAATAGCCCTGCTGATACAGCAAGCCGACACCAATCAGCGGAATTCCCATGTCGCTGGCGGATTTCAAATGGTCCCCGGCAAGAACGCCGAGCCCGCCAGAATAGAGCGGCACGCAGTCTGTCAAACCAAACTCAGCAGAAAAATAAGCAATTTTTTCATTCTCGGGCTTGCCAAATTTTTTCTCATACCAGGTCGTTCCAGAAAGATAATTTTCAAGTTCCTCAGTGACACGCCGCAGATGAGATAAAAAACCGTCGTCAAAAGCCAATTTATCAAAACGCGCCTGGCTTACCATGCCGAGCATTTTTATCGGATTATGGTTTGATTTTTCCCAGATGTCCCAATCTACGCGACGAAAAAGATCGATGGCGTCAGGATTCCAACTCCACCATAAATTGTAAGCTAATGTTTTTAAAGGGGTTAATTGTTCAGGTAAAGAAGGGGCAACAGCAAACATCTTGAGTGGTTTCATACACATCCCTTGCAGCTAATCTCCACAGCACAAAAATTGAGTTTATTGACACAATCCAATTTAAACAACATTTAACGCCTGAACAAGGGAATTGTTCTAAATTTTGAAAGAAAATGAGCAGTTTAGTCTTGCGGCATATTTTGATTGATATCAATCGCGGATTGGATTTTTGAAATAGGAAAAGAATTTTTTTTAATCATAATTTTTCAGAAAAGACAATCACTTCAGTTTTGCATTTGTCAAATCAGCGTGCTCCAGGAAGCTTCCCTCCAGATTTGCGCCTGTGAAATCCGCGCCATTCAACTCCGATCTCTCTAAATGGGCCTGATTCAGATTTGCTTGCTGAAAGTTTGCGTGTTTGAAATTCGAGCGTTTCATTCTCGCGTTGGACAAATTCGCCCCCTGAAAATCAGCGTTTTCCGCCTGCACGCCGAATAATTTGACATGTTCCAAATCTGCGTTTTTGAATGAAGCAAATTCCAGATTGGTATCCTGCAAATTGGCGTCTTTCAAAAACGCCCGATCAAACTTTGCCTGCGCCAAATTTGCGCCGAAAAAAAACGCTTGCTCCAGGTGGGCGTCGCTAAAATCAGCCTGTGCCAGATTCGCATTCTGCAAATGCGCATCACAAAGGTTTGCTCCTGAAAAGACAACGCCGCGCAAATCTTCGTAAGAAAAATCGGCCCCTGACAAATCCAGCCCGGCGAGCGACTCTTTGTTCTTTATTTTTGCCAAAATTTCATCTCTTGATAGTTGACTCATGCATTCCTCCTATTTTGCCTGATAACTGTGAATCGCTTCTTCCACGGAATCATAGCTCAAAAAAATGGATTCCAGCCGAGTTATTTGCAAAGGTCGGCGAACGCGTTCCGAGATGTTGGCAAGACGCAGGTCTCCGCCGCTGCTGCGAATAGTCGTCAATCCGCTCACCAACATTCCCAGCCCTGAGCTGTTCATCCATTTTGTTTTTTTTAAATCAATGACGATATTCACCATTTCATTCTCGATGGCCTCAAAAATAAGAGCCCGAAAATCTTCTGTTTCTGTCCCCCCCATAATTTCGCCGGATATTTCGACCACCAAAACATTTTCGATTTCTCGTTTTTTGAGCTTCATAGTACCTCCTCATTATTCATGACGCAACGCGACAATTGGCGCCAACCGAGCCGCTTTCGCCGCCGGATAAATTCCGAAAAACAAACCGACAAGAGAGCAGAATCCGATTCCCAAAAAAACAGCCCACACAGGAATCGCTGTAGGTAATGGCGTGACAACGCCAATGAAAAGACCGATAATTATTCCGAGAATAATACCCAGAAACCCTCCGATATTTCCCAGAATTATCGATTCAATGACAAACTGCCAAAGGATATCTCTTCTTTTTGCGCCAACCGCTTTGCGAATGCCAATTTCCCGCGTCCGCTCGGTCACAGAAACCAGCATGATATTCATAATTCCGATGCCGCCGACCAGCAAAGAAATCAGCGCGATACCGATGGCGGCGATTTTTACGGAAAATGACATATCATTAAAGGTATTAATGAGCGACTCGCTGGTAAAAATCTCGAAGTCATTGGGCTCCCCTGGCGGCACTTTTCTGACGGCGCGTAATATTCCAATCACCTGATCCATCGCTTGCTGCATGTACTTCGGATTTTTGACCTGAACAGTGACGCTCAAACTGCGTCGCTCGCCGTACATATTTTGAAATGTCGTCACTGGCACAATGATGCGATTATCTCGGCTCTGTCCGAATAAACTACCCTGCTTCTCCAGAGCGCCGATCACTTTCATTTTGTGCGCGCCAACGCGAATATATTGTCCAACCGGATCGGAATGCGGAAAAAGCGTTTCTACGATGTCCAGCCCTAAAACCACCACTTTCCGATTATGATCGACATCGGTCTCATTCAAAAATCTGCCCTCACCGACGAAATAATTGTTTGCCGCTTGAAATTCCGGCGTAGCGCCGATAATAAGAATATCGGGATTGGTTTTTTCCTTTCGATAGCGAACCACCTCGCCGAAATACCACACCTCGGGACCGACAGCTTTGACCAGCGAAGAGTGTTTCTTCACGGCCATTGCCTGATCAAGGGTGATGCGTTTTCGGTTTCGATACTTTTCATCGAGGCGGCCCATTTGTATCGGCGGATTTTTTTGAATCTGGAAAGTATTCGACCCCAGCACGGAAAGCTCTTGTACCATAAAATTTTGCAGACCCTGAATAATAGACATCATTCCAATAATTGTCGTAACGCCGATGACGATACCCAGCGTCGTTAAGATTGACCGCATTTTATTACCGCGCAGCGCGTCAAAAGATATGCTTAAATTTTCTTTTAAGTCCATTTTTGTCAGTTTCAAGTTACAAGTTTTTTGTGATTGTTAATTTTGATTATACTTTTGACTTGCTCGAAAAAATATCCAATACACTGCCAAAAGCCAATAGCTAAATCTCAATCACCAACATCATTCATATCGCAACGACTCAATCGGATCGAGCTTGGACGCTTTGTAGGCCGGGAAAATGCCGAAAAAAAGTCCCACAATGGCAATAAACACAATGCCAATAAACGCCGAAGTCAAAGAAACGGAAGCCGCCAATGATGTAGCAGATGAAATCGCTTTGGCCGCCAAAAAGCCCAAAACAATTCCGATCAAACCTCCGATGCCGCTCACCACGAGAGATTCGATTAAAAATTGCCACAAAATGTCACGCTTCTTCGCGCCGAGGGCTTTGCGTATCCCGATTTCACGAGTTCTTTCCGTGATCGAAACCAGCAAAATATTCATAATCCCAATCCCGCCAACGAGCAAAGCAATAGTCCCCACACCGAACGCGACAGCGTAGAGCGCCGTCGTTAACCGTTTGTACATGTCAGCGATCATATCCTGCTGATTAATAGCAAAGTCATTGTCTTCGCCGGGCGGCACTTTTCTCACGCGCCGCAGGATGCCAATCAGTTCGTCCTTTGCATCTTCTACCCTAGCGGGTGAAACTACCTTAACTTCAATTGTCATCCAGCGTCGTGAGCCGTATATTTTTTGAAATACGCCAAATGGAACAATTACTTCCGTATCAAGATTTTGTCCGAAAAGGCTGCCTCTTTTCTCCAGCACGCCAACGACGCGAAATTTGTACGCGCCCAATTTAATGCGTCGGCCGATGGGATTCACTTTTTTAAATAATCGATCAGCGACTTCCCAGCCAATCACACAAACGGCGCGGTTGTGATCAACGTCCTGTCGCGAAACAGGTCTGCCAAATTCGGGAACGACATTTGCCGTCGTGACGTAGTCCTCGGTCGTACCGGTTATGGTGACATCTTTTAGTTGCTCACTGCCGTACTTGACAGTCTTTCTGGTTCCGACCACCGGCGCCACCGCCGCAACCAATGTCGCCTGTTTTTCAATGGCATTAACTTCTTTCATGGTGATGTTTTTTCTGTTACGGGCTTCCAGCCAATCTTTATTGGAAAACCAGGAAAACTTTTGCACATACAAAACGTCAGAACCAAGCGCTGAAATAGATGTATAAAAAGCATTGTTTAAGCCATGAATAATAGAATGAATCCCGATCACTGTGGTAATTCCGATGACAATGCCCAATGTCGTTAGAAAAGTTCGCATTTTATTGGCGCGCAGCGCCTGAAGCGCGATTTTGACGCTTTCCCATATTTCAATGAAAAGTTTGATCATATTTTTTCAACTTTTTGTAATTTATGAAATTTTGAATAGCTCAATTGCAATTTCATTAATTCAAAGCCTCGTCGCGCTCAATTTTCCCGTCGCGTAACCTGACTATGCGATTTGTGTGTTCCGCAATATATTCTTCGTGCGTCACCAAAATTATCGTATGCCCCTGCTCGTGCAACTCCTCGAAAATTTCCATGATCTCCTCGCCGGTGCGCGTGTCGAGATTTCCGGTTGGCTCGTCGGCAAGGATAATTTTTGGGTTATTCACCAGCGCGCGCGCGATGGCCACGCGTTGCCTTTGTCCGCCGGAAAGTTCATTGGGCCGATGATCCATTCTATCGCCAAGCCCCACCCGCCCCAGCGCGTTGCTGGCAATTTCCCGACGTTTGCCAGCAGGAGTGCCATTATAAATCATGGGCAATTCCACATTGTGAAGCGCAGAAGCGCGCGGAAGCAAATTAAATGTCTGAAAAACGAAGCCGATTTCTCGGTTTCTAATTTCCGCCAATTGATCGTCGTCCATTTCGCTGACTAACTCGTTGACAAAACGATATGAGCCCGAAGTTGGCGTATCCAGACAACCGAGGATGTTCATTAATGTAGACTTACCAGAACCGGAAGGACCCATGATCGCCAGATATTCATTTGCCTCCACTTGCAAAGAAACGCCACGCAAAGCGTGAACTTCTTGTGTTCCGATTTGATAAACTTTACCAATATCATTAATCTCAATAACCATGTCCTTTTTCTCCGAAAAGTTGCCACTACTCGACTTTACCGCGACGACAGCCGTTTTTTATTTCTCCGAAAATTTAGATTTTTTATTGATTTTCACGCGACTACCGTTTTCCAGTGTTTTGGACAACGCGCGATAGCTGCCGGTTACCACCATTTGTCCCTCCGCGACGCCGGATTTAATCTCAATGTAAGTATCGCTGGAGATACCGGTTTTCACTGGGGCTATTTTCGCTATTCCGTCTTCAACAATAAAAACGCATTCCACTAATTCGTCTTCCGAATTTTTTTCCGATTTTTCCTTTTTACCTTTCTGCTCAACTTTGGTTGAGTCAGGAAAAACTTTGCTTTTCTCGCGCACAGTTACCGCTTGAATTGGCGTCTGCAAAATGTTTCGTTTGGATTCGGTGCGAATATCCACAGTCGCGGACATGCCCGGACGCATTGTCGGCAACGGATTTAAAATCGAAATTTTCACCTCGAAATTGGTGACCTCTTCTTGTGTGCCAAATCCTCGCGTGGTAGCCGTATGGGCAATTTCCCTGACCTTTCCCAGAAAAGTCGTATCCGGAATTGCGTCCACAGAGATGTCGGTAGTGTCGCCTTCATTGACGAGAATGATATCGTTCTCATCAATTTCGGCGACCGTTTCCATTCTCGACAAATCCGCGACTACCATGATGACATCCGCCTGAAACATCGAGCCCAGTGCGATTTCTCCGACTTCTTTGTTTATTTTTGTGACAGTGCCTTCCAAGGGAGAAAACAGCTTGGTTTTAGACAAATCATCTTCAGCTTGATGCAAACCAGCGACGGCTTGTTCCAGTTGGCTTTCCGCCAATTCCAAATTTGCCTGCGCGTTTTCCAAATCTGCCAGAGAGGTCAATTTTTTATCATATAATTCACGTACGCGCCCATAATCATTTTTCGCCTTGGTTAAATTTGCTTCAGCGGATTTTTTTGTCGAACGGGCGCGATCAGTGGCGGCGACATATTTTGTGCGATCCAATTCCACAAGCAACTGACCTTTATGCACGTAATCCCCTTCGGTGACGTACAAACCAGTAATTTCAGCGCTTACATTCGCGGAGATTTTTACTTCGACTTCCGGCTGAATTTTCCCCGGACCCGAAACCACCTGGGTAATATCTCCCCGCTGAACCTTTTCCACAGTGACTTCAATTCCTCCGCCCTCGCTTTTCTTTAAATTAGCAATAATGAAAACGCCGAGAATGATAATAACGCCGATGATGATGAAAATTTTCTTTTTATTCATTTAATTTCTCCTGAAACATTCTTTACTTCCAGGTTAGTCTGCCCGTGACCAACTCCAACAAAGTCACAGCATATTTATAGTCGTAAACTGCTTTAATTCTTTCTACTTTGGCGCTGGTCAAAGAGGCGTGCGCCGTCAATTGTTCAATTAAAGTCCCGGCGCCAATGTGGTAACGCTCAGACGCCAGCCGGTAATCTTCTTCCGCAGCCTGAATATTTTCCTTTGTCACCTGCAAATTTTCATTGACTCTGTCCAGTTCCAGAAACGCTTTTTTCACGTCCCAGATCACCTGACGCTTCGCTTGCTCCAGATTTGCTTCCTCGGCAATCACCCGGGCTTTTGCGGCCTGCACCGCGGACCTGGTTTTGAAGCCATTGAATAAATTAAAACTCAAGCTGACGCCGACGCTGTAAGAATCAAATGCATCGATGTCCCTTTTTTTTCGCGGAAATTGGACGTCCCACCAATTGTAATTACCGAAGACCGAAAGCATGGGAAAATAGCCGCTTTTTTGGACAGTAACATTAGCTTTGGAGCTCTCCAATTGATCCACAAACGCTTTTAAATCCAATCGATTTGCCAGCGCCATTTTAGTCGCAGAAGCAAAATCCAAATCCGGCGCGCGCGCCAGCGTGTCCATTATTTCCGGAACCAATTCAATCTCTCTGGTAACATCGATACCTAATGTGTGATTGAGCTCAGTTTCCGCATTAATGTAAGCGTTCCGCGCGTTGACCAGATTAAGCCGATATTCGCCAACGCGGACTTTTTGCTGAAACACTTCGGACCTGGACACAGCGCCTATTTTTTCCATTTCCTGCAGCCGATTCAATTCTTCTTTGCCAGCGCGCAGCGCCTCTTCCGCCACATTCAGCAATTGTTTATTTTTCAGTACGTTGTAATACTTCAACTTCACATCGACAACGACAGTTTGTTTTGTCCAGCCAAATTTATTCTCATTCTGCCGGTAGTCGAACTGTCGCTGTTTGTAATTAGCATAATTGCTAAATCCCGTGAAAATCGGCTGCCGTAGCTCAAATTGGTAGGAATATGATTCTTTTGACGACACCAACTCGTCAAAGCGAATTGTTTTCCACTCTTCGCTTCGTCGGCTCCCACTCGCTCTAAAATCCACTATCGGCAAAAAATTGCCCCTCGCCGATTGCAGCGCCGCATTTGACATGTCTGCGGAACTCTTTGCCGCTACAATGCTTGTATTGTTTTTCAGTGCAATGTGAATGCAATCATTCAAGCTGAGCGTTTTGCGGACGTCAGTTTGCGCAAAAGCAAATGTCAGCATCGACAAAAAAATAACCATGAAAAAACCGATTCGTCGCATAAAAAAACTCCTGTCTGTTTATTTGCCCATCTGAAACGAGTAAATTATGGTCATAATGGCGGCATAAATAAGAAATAATGCGAACATCGTCCACGCGGACTTCTTCATCGAGAAACGATAAACAACTGCAAATCCGATGGCAAGCACAAAAAATCTCCACACCTCGAATACTTCAATGGATTTTAGAAAAGAATACATGAATTTGTTGATATTATCCGGGTTAAAAAAGGACGCCAGACTAAAATTGATGTCCATGGTTTTCTTTTGAAAAATCAAAGGCAGCTTGATAAACATTCCCAATATACTGATAAAAGTAGAATACACATAAACTGTGAAAACTTTTTTGAAAGGCGCCAAACCACCGAGAACAATATTGCCGACAAACCAGATGATGAGAGCCATCAGCGCCGTAAAAATTCCGCTAACGATCAGCGCCGAGATCGGGCCGATTATCTTACCGACTTTATGCCCTATTTCCATGGCGTTGTCAATTTGATCGGTGGACATACCCTTTTCTTCCATTGCCGCTCGCTGTTTGGGCAATTGTTCCTGCAGAGAAATGTTGATGGTGAGTGCGGTAAATAGCGTGATAAGAACCAGCACTACGATAAAGGGCAGAACCCATAGTGGTTTTCGATCGATAGATTCCATCGTTTTCCGCGGAGCGAAAAATACATTGATTAATTTTTCAAAGAAGTTCATCTCGGCGATTTCGTGACTTGCTTCCATGTTATCCTCCCAATTAAAATTTCTGACAAACTTAAAATTTTCAACTCTGACCGCTCTTGTTGACCCTAAAGACGGAAACGACAAGAAAAAGTTTCAGAAAATTTTGCGACGAATCGGTTTCATGGCAAAAGCGCCCCCAAAGGTTCAATATCGCGGAATTTGTTGCATATTAAAAAGAAAAAAACTCACGCTTTCCGTTCTTTTCACTCCACCGGCCGATAACCCAATTTATGAAATGGATTCACAAGACTGGTGGCAATATTCATCAAATGCGAAGCGACACGTTTCAAATAGCGCATGTAAAGCGCCAACGCGACAGCGTCTTTTATCTGCAAATCCAAACTTTCGTTTTGAATGAGTTCAAACACTCTGGCGTCGCAATCTTTCTTGATCCGCCACAACTCATCGAGTAATTGTTTTGCGCTGTCTGTTTCTGATTTTTCAAACGCCAAAATCAAACGCCCGAAATTATCTGAGATGATCTGTTCATTCTGCTTTAGCTTCTGTTCCCAGGGGCCGCCGCGTAAACGACCGGGATGATTTTGTGCTAATTCCACAATATTTTTTGTGTAATCGCCGATCCGCTCGATGTCGATGACAATGCTGATTAAGATCAGCCCAAGATTCAAATCGCTCACATCGCTGACGGCGAGATGCGTGAGCACTTTTTTCCTCACCTCACGCTCAAACTTGTTAATTTTAATATCTTTTCCCTCAATATCAAAACTGAGCTCTGCCGTGTCGCTCTCACGCAAAGATTTTACAGATTCACGAAACATTTCCCAATCCTCTTTCAACATCACCAGACACGCGGCCACCGCTTGTTCCATGAGACTCTTTTTCCCAAATAGTTTTTGCAATTCTTTTAACATGATTCACCTCATATTTTGGCGCTAATCTTTTGATTTTAATATAATGAGTTTTCGCCTGTGACGCAAGCGAAATTTTTGTCTGCAATGAAACTTTTACGAGAAACGGGCATCTAATATTTCTTTAAAGTTTCTTTTTTTACAAAGCGGAACCGTATGCAAAATCATGAGGAAATTATGAAAATCTGGAAACGAATAGGGATTATTCTGATTGGCGCTATTTTGGGATTTGCATATTACAAATTTATCGGATGTCGATCCGGATCTTGCCCTATCACCAGCAATCCATACATCAGCACAGGATATGGAGCGCTAATAGGCATTGTTCTTTCTTTTAATAGGAAAGAAGACAAGAAAAAGAAAAAACTACAGGAGCAAAATTAATGGATTCGTTAATTCCAATTTTATTTTTTGTCGTGTATGTGATATTGCTGCGCTATGTTTTACCCAAAGCGGGGATCTCTACCTGAATGCCTCGCTCCTGCGACTTTCAGGATGAAAGTGAAGACAAAACGAACATTAATGACGCGCAAATCGAGAAAAATGAAGCATAGAATTCATCGAAAAATTATGAAAAAAATGAAATTGCCGGGGACAAATTAGTTTTTCATGTGGAGACACTCAATTTTTATCGCTTCACAAAACGCAAAATATCAGCGAGCGGAAAAGGCGATGTTCTCCGTATCGTTAAAAAAAATAATAAGCGTCACCTAATCGTCAGGAAATAAATCTGTGGCTACGGCCGTGAAAATTCACTACCCAATTCCGGCTACGGACAATTTAAAAAAGCGTTTCGCTTTTGGGTTAAAGTTAAATTCTATTGGAGGATTATCATGAAAAAGTATTTTAGCGTATTTTTGCTTTTAACTGTAATTTTTGTATGGGGCTGCTCTGGGTCGGACAGCGAAAGCATTGCTCAGGACAAGCAACAAAAGGTAGAGAAAAAGAGCGACGCCAAGCCAGAAGTCGTTTGGATGAAATTTGACGAGGGTCTGGCGAAGGGCGCAAAAGAAAATAAAAATATGATCATCGATTTTTATACGGATTGGTGTCACTGGTGCAAAGTGATGGACGAAAAAACTTTCCAGAACCCCGAAATCGCCAAAAAACTGGCGGAACGCTTTGTCACCATCCGCATCAACGCGGAAAGCCAGACAGAAACCGCCCACTTTCAAGGTCGCGAATTTACCAATGTGCAGTTGACACAAGCGTTTCGCGTGACTGGTTTTCCCTCGCTCGGTTTCCTCACGTCGAAACAGGAAGTCATTACTGTGATCCCGGGCTACATTCCGGCGGACAAATTCGGTTATATTCTCGATTACATTGATCAGGAGTGCTACAAAAAAAATGTATCTCTGCAAGAGTTCATTGACAAAAAAGGCGATTGCGGAACGACAAAAGCGAAGAAGATGTGACGTCAATTAATGAAATTCTAAGGGATTATAGTAAAACTGTAATCCCTTTTTTTATGCATGGATATTAAAAAAAACTTGATTAATGGAAAAATATTTTTAAATTATAGCATTAAAATGGGCTTTGCTATTTTTGAAGTAATTTGCAGAAAAAATTGGCCGATATTTCACCGAATCGCCAGTCTCAATTTTTCTCCAAATTCATAAACAGAACCATAATCTGAAACGGACGCTACAAATTTTTCACATACGCAATTGATTTCTTTTCTGTATGACGGTAGTCTCGCAGTTTAGCGGGGGAAGACATTTTGAATGACAATTGCCAGAGAAAGGATGAACATGAACAAGACATTGAATTTTTCATTTAATGAATCGAATGTTGAAAAAGAAGCGCTTGAAAGGAGTGGATTGGATCCAATTTATCCGCCGACAGAAAAAATTCCTGTTATCATTGTGGATAATTTCCCGGCGTTGGGAAAGCTGACCGCGGTTCGCTTTTTGGAGTGGGTACAAAATAATCCCCACGGCGTCATTTCTCTTCCGACCGGGAAAACCCCCGAACATTTCATCAGATGGGTAAAATATTTTCTCAAAAATTGGGGTAAAAAAGAAATCAAAGAAGACCTTCGCTCCTGGGGTTTGCTCGATACGACGAAAAAGCCTGAAATGGAGAATTTGCGTTTTGTGCAAATTGACGAATTTTATCCGATCAATTCCCTGCAATACAACAGCTTTTACCATTACATCAATCGCTATTACATTAAAGATTTTGGTCTCGATAAAAATAAAGCCCTGCTCATCGACGCTTACAAAATCGGCGTGCCGGAAGACATGGATCCCCAAAAAGTTTTTCCCGATGAAAAAGTTGACTTGAGTCTGCGCTATCGACAGCCAACTTTAAAGCAGGAACGCGTGCAAAAACAAGTTATTGAAGCCATCGACCAGTACTGCTTCGATTACGAAACCAAAATTCGCAAGATGGGCGGCATTGGCTTTTTTCTTGGCGGCATCGGCCCGGACGGACACATCGGCTTTAATGTTCGCGGCTCGGACCATTTCTCCACGACACGATTAACACCGACAAATTACGAGACACAGGCAGCGGCAGCCACGGACATGGGCGGCATTGAAATTGCCAGGAACCGGCTGGTCATCACCATCGGATTGAGTACAATTATTTACAACCCGGCAGCGGTCGCCATAATCATCGCCGCCGGCGAGGCAAAGGCAAAGATCATTCAAAAGGCAATCGAAAACAACCCCAACAATTTGTATCCGGCAACGGCGCTGCAAAAATTGCCGCGCGCACGATTTTATTTGACGCGCGGCGCCGCTAAATTTCTCGTTGAACGCCGCTTCCAGGAATTGGCAAGGAAAGAAAATTTGTCGGACGAAGACCTGGAACGCGTGACCATCAATTTAGCTCAATTGAACTCAAAAAGATTATCTGCTTTGACAGAAAAAAATTTCACCGAAAACAAAATCGGAAATCTCTTGCTGTCCAAAACCTCAAAACAAGTCGCTGAAATCATTCAAATGACGGAAAATTCCATCAAACAGAAAATTAACGATGGTGTCGCGCCCGTTAGCGGAGAGATTTTCATGCACACTGCGCCGCATCACGACGATGTCATGCTCGGATTTTGGCCCTACATGGTGCACCTGGTGCGGGATCCGAAAAACGTCCATTATTTTAATTACATGACCAGCGGCTTCACCGCCGTCACCAATAAGTATGTTTACGATTTACTCAAAATTTTGCGGTACGATTATATTGACACAGCACAATTTCAGCGACTTCACGCCCAGCATTACTTTGATTTCTCCAACGCGCTATTTCGCGACCGGGACGTGTACCATTATCTTGACGGCGTCGCCGCGCACAGCCGCTCAATAAAAAATGAAGCGCAAAGCCGACGTCTGTTACGAAATTTAATGTTCATTTTTGAAGAAGAAAGTTTACAGCATATCAAACATCGCATCGATGAATTGCTCAATTATTTTCACACACAATATCCGGGCAAAAAAGATATGACCTACATTCAGCGACTCAAAGGAATGATCAGAGAATGGGAAGCGGATCTGTTGTGGGCCTATCTGGGTTTCAACTCTCAAAACGTAAAACATCTCCGTCTCGGATTTTACCAGGGCGAAATTTTTACCGAAGAACCGGAAGACCAACGCGACGTCAAGCCAATTATCAGATTGATTGAAGAAATTAAGCCGACCATCGTTACCGTGGCGCTTGACCCTGAAGGCAGCGGTCCCGATACGCACTACAAAGTCATGCAAGCGATCAGCGAGGCCTTAAAAAAATACACCAAAAAACACAAAAAAGCAAAAATTCAAATCTGGGGCTATCGCAATGTGTGGTACAGATTTCACCCGGCCGAAGCGACGACTTTTGTCCCTGTTTCCCTGAATTCTTTTGCCAGCCTGGACCAGGCATTTCATAGCTGTTTTGGTTCGCAGCGGGCAGCGTCTTTCCCAAGCTACGAGTTGGACGGCCCGTTTTCCCGATTGGCGCAGCAGATTATGGTCGAGCAATATCAATTGATAAAATCTGCGCTGGGAAGAGAGTTTTTGTTCGAAAATAAACACCCAAGGCTTCGCGCGGCGCGCGGTTTTAATTTTCTAAAAAAAATGACCCTGGAAGAATTTTTCCAGCATTCCGAAGAACTGCGCAAGAAAACAGAAGAATAAATTTTTTGTCGAGACGTCAATAAAATGTCCGACAAAAGGAAAACTCACTTTTCCGAAGGGAGCAAAGATGAGAAATTTCGCGAAGGCAATGATCGTTTTTCTGGCACTGACAATCATCGGTTGCGCCGCCAGCACGCGCATCAATGACATACGCCAGGATTCGCGACGCTACCACAACCGAATTGTGAATGTCAGCGGCGTTGTCAAAAACACCGTCACAATGCCGATTTTGGGCATTGGAATTTATCAAATCGACGATGGTACGGGCACGCTGTGGGTCAAGCCAAAAGGAGCAATCCCGTTTAAAGGAGATCGGGTTTCGGTGACCGGAAAAATAAAAGTAGGGCTCACCATCTCCGGCAAAAGCTTTGGACTCGTGCTCATTGAATCAAAAGACGATCCCTATTATTGATTTTAGTAAATTACACCAGCAAACTGACCGCCGGGAAATGTTGTCTCGCCGAATGATTATCGGGCAAGTTGAAGGCAGTTTTGCCGGCGAACTTTCACAGCCGGCAACGATAAAATTTAAGGAATCGCGGGATCGTTATTGCCAGTGCAATTGAGTTGAGGCTTTTCCGGAATTGTTCAAATTTTCCATTGCTTTTTAATAGACATTTTTTTAGCAAAAATTTGCAATGAAACCGTTGAATGAATGACTAATTTTTGCTTTTAGCGAATCAATTTTAACTGTCATTACCGATTTAGGCGAATATCCCTGAATTTTATCCAGTGAAAGCAATTTTGAAGATTTTTTTATTTGCATTTAAATGTTCAAATTGTTACTTTTAGGATTCTTTAAGAATCACAAATTCAGCCTCATTTATTGTTGGAATTTAGAATAGACAATTAACCGATAGAACAAGAAAGGCAACCACCAGTGCTTGACAAAATTTGTTTCCCTATTTCCGAAGAAATACAGCAGCTCGAACAAAAATTTAAAACCATCATCCGTTCCGAAGTTCAACTGGTCAATGACGTTTTCAATTATGTCATTACTGGCAAAGGCAAACGGCTGCGCCCGATTTTGCTTTTTTTGTCCAGCGGCCTCACCGGCAAGCCGACGAAAAAGTCGATAGATATTGCGCTTGTTGTGGAATTGCTGCACACAGCGACGCTGATTCACGACGACGTGGTTGACAACTCGGACATGCGTCGCGGCAATCCGTCGGTGAATAGCATCTGGGAAAACAAGATTTCAGTGCTCATCGGTGATTTTTTATTTGCTCATATTTTTAATAGATTATTGGACATGCAGGACGAAAGAATGATCAGGATCATTGCCGACATATCTATTAAGATGAGTCAGGGCGAGCTGCTGCAAATGGAAAAATCACGCGAGCTTTTATTGGATGAATCCATTTACATGCGCCTCATCTCGAATAAAACTGCATCGTTATTAGCCGCAACCTGCCAGCTCGGCGCCATGACTTCACAGATTCCGACTTATGAGCACCAGGAAAATATGAGGCTTTTTGGAGAATATCTTGGCATTGCCTTTCAAATTAAAGACGATTTGTTAGACTACTACGGGACAGAAGAAAGCTTAGGCAAACCCATCGGAAAAGATTTAATTGAAAATATTATCACTTTGCCGGTAATCCATAGTCTGAATAAAGCCGATGACACAGAGCGAAAAGGTATTCTTGCACTGTTAGAGAACGGAAAAGATAAACATGTTCCGGAGATCAAAAACTTTGTCAAGAAAAATGGCGGCATTGAGTACGCCGAACAGAAAGCTGAGTTTTTCATTCAAAAGGCGCTGCAAAAACTTGATAGTTACTCCCAGTCTGCCTACAAGGATTCGCTGCTTCTGCTGGCAAATTACATTACTTCTCGGGATAAGTAACTCATGAATAAACTGATAGTTACGTTATCCGCCATTTTCTTATTTTCGCAATGTCAGATGAATAATCAACTGCGCCCGGCGGCGCAGACGCGGATTTTGATGGATACAGTTGTACAAATCGTCGTCTATCATCCCCAAAAAACAGAAGAACAACTCCAAACAATCATCGATCGCGCATTTCAGCGCATGGAGCAAATTGATTCGTTAACAAATAATTACAGCGATTCCAGCCGGATCAGTTTTGTCAATCAAAACGCCGCCATCAAATCAGTTCCCGTGGACACTTCGCTGATGAAAATTTTGCGTGTGAGCGAAGAAGTGAGCCGCCAAACAGCCGGCAATTTTGACATGACGATTGGCGCGATCAAAAAATTGTGGAAATTTGAAACCGAACACCCCCATGTTCCCGAGGCAAACTCAATTCGAAAAAATCTTGAACTTGTCAATTACAAATTGGTCGAATTAACCGCTGAAAAAGTAAAATTTCAGAAATCAAACGTAAATTTAGACCTCGGTGGCATTGCGAAAGGTTACGCAATTGACGAAGCTATTCGTATTATTAAAGAAGCAGGCGTAACAGACGCCATGGTGAATGCCGGCGGCGACTTGCGCGTCATTAGCAGCGATTTGACGCGAGGGAAAAGACGCATCTGGCTGCGCCACCCGCGCCATGAAGGAAAATTTGTCGGCTGGTTTCCATTGGACGAGGGAAGCGTCGCGACATCCGGCGACTACGAACGTTATTTTTTTCAGGATTCAGTGCGTTACCATCACATTTTGGATCCGAAAACAGGCTATCCCGCGCGAAAGTGTGTGAGCGTCACCGTTCAAACAAAAAATGCCACCATCGCCGACGCTTTGGCCACAGCCATTTTCGTGATGGGGCCGCAAAAAGGCATGATTTTTGTCAATCAAATGCCTGATGCGCAGGCGCTGATTATTTATCAGAAAAATAATAAACTGAACATCGTTGGTTCAAAAAATTTGCTGGAAAAATTTAATTTTGCCAAAGATTGGAAAAATTGAAATTTTTTCTCATCACATATTTTTAATGGGTAAACAGCAAGGGAGATTGCCACATGCCACGAACTTTAGTCACCGGCGGGGCCGGATTTTTGGGATCGCATTTATGCGAGTACCTGCTGAAAAAAGGCCACGAAGTTATTGCAATGGACAATTTGCTCACCGGGAACATCGCCAACATCGAGCATCTGCAAAGCGAGCAATTTAAATTTATCAAATATGACGTCACGCAATATATTTACATTGCCGGGCACATCGACTATGTGCTCCACTTCGCCTCGCCGGCGAGTCCGTTGGATTATTTGCAGTTGCCGATTCAGACAATGAAAGTTGGCGCGCTGGGTACGCACAAGGCGTTGGGTTTGGCGCTGTCAAAAAAAGCGACATTTCTCATAGCGTCAACGTCGGAAATCTACGGCGACCCATTGATCCATCCGCAGCACGAAAATTACTGGGGACACGTAAATCCCGTGGGACCGCGCGGCGTTTACGATGAAGCGAAAAGATTCGCCGAAGCGCTCACGATGGCCTACAATCGCTATCATCACGTCAACACAAAAATCGTCCGCATTTTTAACACCTACGGCCCGCGCATGAGGCCCAACGATGGCAGAGCAATTCCGACCTTTGTGCCCCAGGCGCTAAAAAACGCGCCCATCACCATTTTCGGCGACGGCTCTCAGACGCGAAGTTTCTGTTATGTGGATGATTTGATGGAAGGCATTTATCGACTACTGCTTTCCGACACCAATGATCCGGTGAATATCGGCAATCCGCAGGAAATGACTATCAAGCAAATGGCGGAAACAGTAATTCGTCTGACCGGAAGCAAGAGTCCGATTGTTTTTCAGGATTTGCCCGAGGACGATCCCAAAATCAGACAGCCGGACATCACAAGGGCGAAAAAGCTGCTGGGATGGGAACCGAAAGTCGATTTTGAACATGGTTTGCAAAAGACCATTGACTGGTTCAAATCGCTCGATCCGGAAAATTATGATTAGAAAAAGATCAAATTCAGAAATAGAAAAAATCCTGATCATTCGTCTCAGTTCCATTGGCGACATTATTTTGACAACGCCGGCAGTTCGATTGATCAAAAAGCGATTTCCCCGTTCTGAATTGGATTTTGTCGTTAAAAAGCAATTTGCAGAACTAGTAGCGCATCACCCGGCAATTCATCATCTCTACTTTTTTGACAAAAACAATGATGATTTTTCTTTAAAAAAAATTAAAAGACAAATCGTCAGCGAGCGCTACGACCTGATCATTGATTTGCACAAAAATTTTCGCAGTTTTTATTTGACAACTTTTAGCCGCGCAAGACGCGTTGTCCGCTACTCCAAGTTCTCGCTGCGGCGATCTATTTTTGTTAAATTTAAAATAAACTTATTTAAAAAAGTTGTCCCGATTCACCAACGATATTTACTGCCATTGCTTCAATTTAGCATTTCGGATGACGGAGAAGGATTGGAAATTTATTTTTCGCCGACAATCAAATCCGAAATTGAAAAAAAATATGAGCTTTTTTTTGAACAAAATTTTGAAAAAATAATTGCCATTGCACCAGGCGCCAGTTTTGCCACGAAACGCTGGCTGCCGGAATATTTCCAACTGGTGATCAGCCACTTTGCTGAAGACAAAAAGAACGGCATAATTTTAATTGGGAATCAGCAGGATCGGGAACTTATTGATTCTTTGAACATTAAAGCCTATCGAAACGTACTTGTCGCCGCCGGAGAACTTTCCCTGCTGGGAACAGCCGCTCTGATGGACAAATGCCAATTAGTGATCACTAACGACTCCGGTTTAATGCATCTCGCGACGGCTTTGAAGAAGAAAATTGTAGCAATTTTTGGCAGCACCACCAGGGAATTGGGATTTTTTCCGGTGACGAAAGACGCGGTCATTCTGGAAAATAACCAGCTCTCGTGCCGTCCCTGCTCTCATGTGGGTCGCGATCGCTGTCCGAAGAAACATTTCCAGTGCATGGCTGAAATCCAACCGCGACAGGTGATTGAAGCTGTGGAATCAGTTTCGAGTCTGTAGTTCCGAGTTTTGAGTCTCGAGCTGGCGATGCGAATTTTGTACTGAGAGTTGCGAGTCTTGTGTTTTTAGCCTTATTTTTGAAACCAGTGTTTGTAACTATTCAACCTCGAAGCCGCCAAGGCTCCAAGATTTAATTATTTAGTAAAAAAATAATTTTTTGGGGAACCGCTTTGAAGAAAAATATGTTTTGAACAAGCGCCAGGTTCATTCGAGGTTGCAATCAGTCAATAAACCCGGAACGCGAAACCAGAGACTCAAAACTGAAAACCATTCGGAGGAAAAAATAAATTTGGACTCAAAAGAATTAGCGCATTTAGTCGCCCAATTGTCTTTGGAAAAGAAAGCCGAAGACGTTTTGATTTTAGATTTGAGGGGGGTGACGACAATTACAGATTACTTTGTGATTTGCAGCGGTGATACAGACATTCAGGTGAAAGCCATTTCCGACAACATCATCGACGAACTTTCCGAGCAAAAAATCAAGGTGTGGCATCGGGAGGGATATGAATCATTAAATTGGGTGTTGTTAGATTTAGTCGATGTTGTTGTGCATGTCTTCCGCCCGGAGACGCGTGATTTTTATAATCTGGAAAAATTGTGGGGAGATGCTGAGATAACCAAGATTGAGGACAAATGAAAAATATACAAGACATTTTGCAGGAAATTATCGCGGAAGCGGCGAGTAAAGCAGGCTACACCCTGGAGAAAAAAAATATTACCATCGAAGCAACACGTCAGGAGAGTCACGGCGACTTGGCAACGAATGCGGCGTTGCGCCTGGCATCTGTGGCAAAAAAATCGCCGCGACAGGTGGCAGAAGAACTGATAAAATATTTGAAACCCGATACTGAACTCATTGAAAGAGTGGAAATTGCCGGTCCCGGCTTCATTAATTTTTTTCTTGGTTGGGGCTATTATCGCGAAGTTCTCCGCGCTATCATTCAAGCAGAAAAATCTTTTGGCTTGTCCAATATCGGAAATGGCGAACGCCTGCAGATCGAATTTGTCAGCGCCAATCCCACGGGGCCATTAAATGTTGTCAGCGCCCGCGCCGCCGCAATTGGCGATGTAATGGTGAATTTGTACAACGCTGTTGGCTTTAAGGCAGATCGGGAATTTTATCTCAATGACGCCGGCAGACAGGTGCGTCTGCTTGGTGCGTCCGTTTCCAGCCGCTACATGGCGTTATTTGGCAAAGAAGAACCCTTTCCGGAAGATGGCTATCACGGGGACTACGTCATCGATCTGGCAAAAGAAATCAAAGACGAATTTGGCGATAAATTTGTTTCTCTTGCCGAAGCTCAGCGCGTCGAAGAACTGAAAAATATTGCGCTGGAAAAAATGATTCGCGCGCAAAAAGAGATGATGGCGCAGTATCGCGTTAATTTCCAGAATTGGTTTCGTGAGAGCTCGCTGCGCGAGAAAAATGCCCATTTGAAAGTTCTAAATGAACTTCGTCAAAAAGGCTACACCTATGAACAGGACGGCGCCGTCTGGTTTCGCAGCAGCGAATTTGACGACGAAAAAGACCGCGTGCTGATCACCAGCGAAGGCGAACCGACCTATTTTTTGGTGGACATCGCTTATCACCAGACAAAATATGAGCGTGGCTACAAAAAACTCTACGACATTTGGGGCCCCGACCATCATGGCTACGTCCCCAGAATGAAAGCCGCTCTGCTTGCGCTGGGCCATCCGAAAGACAGTTTTCACGTGGAAATTGTTCAACAGGTGAATTTGCTCCGCAGCGGCGAACAGGTGAAAATGTCTAAACGCGCGGGTCAAATTATCGAAATGAAAGAATTGATCGAAGAAGTCGGCGTGGACGCTGCTCGCTTCTTTTTTGTCAATCGCAAATGTTCCAGCCATCTGGATTTTGATATTGAACTTGCTAAAAAGCAAAGCGAAGAAAATCCGGTTTATTACGTGCAATACGCGCACGCGAGAATTTGCAATATTCTCAAATATGCCGCTGAGCAAGGGCTGAAACCCGCGAAAGATGCTGAATTGTCACCAATTAAGGAACCCGAAGAAAAATTGCTGATCAAAAAATTGCTGCAATATCCCGACATCGTACAGGGCGCCGCTCTCGCCTGGGAGCCGCATCGATTGACGAATTATTTGCAGGAAACCGCGGCGGCTTTTCACCATTTTTATCACAAGCATCGTGTCGTGACCGAGAATCGGGAATTGAGTTTGGCGCGGCTGAAGTTAGCGCAGGCGACAAAAACGGTTTTGGCAAATGCATTTTCGATTTTGGGAATCACCGCTCCTGAATACATGTAATCCGAACTCAAATCAAAAGAGGAAAATATGAGCATACTGGTTGTCGGTTCTGTGGCTCTCGATACTGTAGAAACTCCCTTTGGCAAGACGGAAAATACACCAGGCGGATCAGCGACTTTTTTCAGCGCCGCCGCCAGTCATTTTGACAAAGTCAACGTCGTCGGCGTGGTTGGCGATGATTTTCCTTTCGAAGAAATTTCTTTCTTGCGCGAACGAGGCGTTAATTTCGAGGGATTGGCACAAAAACCGGGCAAAACTTTCCGCTGGGGCGGGAAATACAACGAAGATTTGAATGACCGGGAAACTTTATTCACCGAGCTCAATGTTTTTGAAGAATTTGATCCTGATTTGCCGGAAAACTACCGGGAAATCCCCTACGTTTTTCTGGCAAATATTCATCCGGAATTGCAATTAAAAGTTCTGTCGCAGACCATCAATCCTAAATTGGTGGTGCTGGACACCATGAATTTCTGGATTGAAGGAACGCCGGAATTGTTGAAGGCTGTTCTAAAAAAAATCGACATTGTAATTATCAATGAATCCGAAGTGCGGCTGTTGTCTCAGGAAGAAAATCTTTTCATTGGCGCGAAAAAAATCCAGAAAATGGGACCGAAAACACTCGTCATAAAAAAAGGCGAACATGGCGCTCTGTTGCTGCACGAACATGAGATATTTTTTGCGCCGGCATTTCCGCTGGAAAATGTCACCGATCCCACTGGTGCGGGAGATTCCTTCGCCGGCGGATTTGTTGGTTATCTTGCCGGCACGGACAAAATTACGCCAACAAATTTGAGAAAAGCAGTGTTGTACGGCAGCGCGCTGGGTGCGTTTTGTGTGGAAAAATTCAGCTTCGAACGGTTAAAAGAAATCACCAAAAAAGATATCGAAGAACGCTATCTGGACTTGCGGCAAATGTTGCGGGTCGAATAAAAAAAGAGAGACAAACATGCTTGTAGTCAACGATTTTATCGACATTTCTACTAAAGGATTCACCGACATCATTGACATCACTCATGATGTGGCGGATGCTGTGAGAAAATCAGGCATTAACTCTGGTACTGTGACTGTTTTCATTTCCGGCTCAACCGCCGGAGTGACAACGATTGAGTACGAACCCGGCTTATTGAAAGATTTGCCCGAAGCTTTCGAAAAAATCGCTCCGCAAAGAAAAGGCTACCATCACGACGCCACCTGGCATGACGGAAACGGATTTTCTCACGTCCGGGCAGCCATGTTAGGGGCGTCGCTCACAATACCATTTCAAGAAAAACTTTTACTTTTAGGCACGTGGCAACAAATTGTCGTCATCGACTTTGACAATCGCTCGCGGCAGCGGGACGTTGTCGTGCAGATAATGGGTGAATAAACCTCAAATTTTGTGATCACATGATTGAAATAAAAGATGTCAGTCTAATTTACGAAGTCGATCCGGAGCCGGTGACGGCGCTGGAAAATGTCAACCTCACAATTCGCGAAGGGGAATTCCTCGCCATCATGGGGCCCAACGGCAGCGGCAAAACCAGCCTGGTGCGCTGTCTCAACGCGCTGCTTCTCCCCTCTTTGGGAAAAATTACCATCGACGGTTTGGACACGCAAAAACTTGAGAATCATCTTCCCGTGCGCAAAAAAGTGGGCATGGTCTTCCAGAATCCGGACAATCAAATCGTTTCCACTTCTGTGGAACGCGAAATTGCTTTTGGACTGGAAAATCTGGGCGTTCCCACAGAAACGATGCACCAAATTGTCGATACAATTTTGCTGCAATTTCATCTGGAACAATACCGCCATCATCCGCCGCACTTGCTCTCCGGGGGAGAAAAACAACGGCTGGCATTGGCCTCCGTTCTCGCCATGAATCCCAAATATCTCGTTTTAGATGAGCCGACTTCCATGCTCGACCCCCAGGGCAGAGAAGAACTGCTACAATTACTCAAAGAAATAAAAGCCGACAACGCGCACAAAAAAATCACCGAGCAAATCACGATTATCTTCGTCACCCAATTTCCCGAAGAGGCGGAATTAACCGACCGGCTCATCATAATGAACAAAGGCGAAATCGCCTACGACGATGCGCCGGACGTCGTCTTCCA